>CAJAKT010000331.1 GCA_903940375.1 uncultured bacterium
CAAGTTCGCTACACGGATCCCGGCGTTCATGTACCTGACGGACTTCCGCGAGAACACCCTCAAGGACGTCATTACGAAGCTTGAACCGGACCTGTTCAAGACCGTCACCGGGCTGACCGTCGAGGATTTCAACCTTCTCGTGTCGCTGAACATCTTCAACAGCGCCCAGATGAACCAGGCAGTCTTCGCCTTCCGGCGCTACGAGGATTCATCCCTCTCCTACCCCGGGATCGACAGCCATGAGGGCTTACGCCACTTCGGGCTCTACGACACTGTGGTTGCCCGAGACGAGTAGCTGAGTCAAGCGCCCGGGATCGCAGCCGGCCAGTCGCAGGATCCGCGAACTCGCTAGGGACGAAATGTCATAATCACAATTATCGGCGTTTCGCTGACGCTCGAAAGACGTTGCGATGCAACGGATTCACAGTCGCAGCAGTCGCGTCCATGGAAGTGGTGTACGGATCGGCTCGTGTTGAGCGTGGCGCCCTGACGTAGGGGCGGTCATCGCGTGATCCTTTGGAAGTTCTGTCTAGGGATCTCTCAAAGGAGCAACGCGATGACCGCTGAAACGAATATTGACATGTCCGGCTGGATCCATGAGCAGTTGGAGCAGGCGAGCCCTGACCTGCTGCGCTCGATGGTGCAGGTGTTCGCCGAGGCGCTGATGGGTGCGCAGGCCGACGCGATCTGCGGGGCGGAGTTCGGGGCTCGGAGCCCGGATCGGGTGAACTCCCGCAACGGGTACCGCACGCGGCCGTGGGACACGCGGGCCGGCACGATCGATCTGCAGGTCCCGAAGCTTCGTTCGGGCACGTACTTCCCGGAGTGGCTGCTGACGCGGCGTAGCCGCGCTGAGGCGGCCCTGGTCACGGTTGTGGCCGCGTCCTACGTGCTGGGGGTGTCCACGCGCCGGGTCGAGAAGCTGGTGGCGACGCTGGGGATCACGGCCCTGTCGAAGTCGCAGGTGTCCGAGATGGCGAAGTCGCTGGACGTGCTGGTCGAGCAGTTCCGGACCCGGCCATTGGACGCCGGCCCCTACACGTTCGTCGCCGCGGATGCCTTGGTGCTGAAGGTCCGCGAGGGCGGGCGGACGGTCGGCGTGCACGCCTTGGTCGCGACCGGCGTCAACGCCGAGGGGTACCGGGAGATCCTGGGACTGCAGGTCACCTCCGCGGAGGACGGAGCGGGCTGGCTGGCATTCTTCCGCGACCTGACCGCCCGAGGCCTGACCGGCGTCAAGCTGGTCACCTCCGACGCGCACCGAGGCCTGGTCGACGCGATCGGCGCGACCCTGACCGGCACCAGCTGGCAGCGGTGCCGCACCCACTTCGCGGCGAACCTGATGTCTCACACCCCCAAGGCCGCGTGGGGCTGGGTCAAGGCCCTGCTCCACTCGGTCTATGAGCAGCCCGACGCGAAGGCCGTGCACGCCCAGTTCGACCGCATCATCGAAGCCCTCGAGGAGAAACTCCCAGACGTGGCAACGTATCTCGCCGACGCCCGCGAGGACATCCTCGCGTTCGCGTCGTTCCCGCCAGCCGTCTGGAAGCAGATCTGGTCCAACAACCCCCAGGAGCGGCTAAACAGAGAATTGCGGCGCAGAACCGACGTCGTCGGAATCTTCCCCGACCGCCCCAGCATCATCCGCCTCGTCGGCGCGGTCCTCGCCGAGCAGCACGACGAATGGGCCGAGATGCGCCGCTACCTGTCCCTGGAAGCCCTCGCCAAGGCCCGCCTGAGCATCATCGACGGCGACGCCGACAACCCCGCAAACCAGGTCCCCACCGCGCTGGAAGCACTGACCGCCTAACATCACCAACGAGGATCACGCGAAGACCGCGTCGTACACCACCTCACAGGACGTGACCTGGAGTCCACACCCAGTCAGCGATTGACAATCTCACCAACCTCCCAGATTCG
>CAJAKT010000332.1 GCA_903940375.1 uncultured bacterium
GAAGCTCTCGCCCACGCGGCTGCTCGCCGGATCCTCGGGTGTCGCAACGCGGACGTGGTGGCCGCGATTGTGCTCGATGTAGAAGTGGCCGTACGCGCTCTGCGCCAGCGCCACCTTCGCCAGCCACCGCTCGTGCTGCTCTCGCTTGTGCCCGAGCTCATGTGCGGTGTTGATGCCAAGACCGGCGATGAACCCCGTGGTCACCGCGAGCCCGACTTTGTCGACGACGGATACGTCACTCGTGGCAATGAACCAGAATGCGGTCGCAAAGCCCGCGTACTGGATCGGCAGGAAGATGAACGTCAGCCATCGGTAATAGCGATCGGCCTCCAGTGCGGGGATGACGTCATCCGGTGGACTCGAGCGGTCAAGTCCGGTGAGCACATCGATGACGGGCACGAGGCCGAGGATGACGAGTGGACCGATCCAGAACCAGACTTCCCAGCCGGTCCAGACGTACAGACCCATGGCAGCAAACGGAAGGGCCGGCATCAGCAGGGCGACCAGCCACAGGTATCGCTTGCGATCCGTCCAGTCCATCGGGCTCCTCTCGGTTTACAAACCGTAGAGGATTGTAAAGTCCGGGACAAGGGGTCACGGGAGACTGGCGACGACCCGATTCCGGCCTTCGGCCTTGGCCTCGTACATCGCGCTATCGGCACGGGCGATGCAGGCATCGATGCCCTCGCCATCGTCGACAAGCGTGACGCCGATGCTCACCGTTGCCTTCACCACCCCCGCGCCCGTCGACACGGGTTCCGCGATCACCGCTCGTAACTGCTCAAGCAGATCAACGGCTTCCTCGAGGCTCTGCGTCCCGCTCAAGACAAGGAGGAATTCGTCTCCACCCATCCGCACCAACGCGTCCCCGCGCCGCATCCGGCTCTGCGTACGACTCACGATCGACACCAGGAGGTCATCGCCTGCGCGGTGACCGTGGGTGTCGTTGACCGACTTGAAGTCGTCGACGTCGATGAAGGCGACGGCCACCGCCTCACCGGCACGGCGGTCCGGCCGCGTCGCTGCCTCGAGTCGCAGCAGACCCTCGTTGCGGTTCCAAGCGCCGGTCAGCCCATCCCGCTTGGCCAGATCCTCGAGCTGATCCTCGAAGGCGACTCGTTCGTCGATGACGTGGAGGGTGACAACGAGGGAGCCCGCGCGGTCGTCGCTGCCGACATACGAACTCGTGTGCACCTCCACCCACCGAGACGTCCCTTCCTTGGTACGAACGCGGAACCGACCCACGTGCCTCCCACTGGACGGCTCGAGATCGGCCGGATCGATGGTGGTCGCCCGCTCGTCCGGCAGCAGGAACGATTCGAAGCGCTGACCGGTGCACTCAGCGGGCTGGAATCCCAGAGTCCGGGTGACCGACGGGGATGCCCACGTGATCACCCCATCGACGATCGTCACGATCACGTCCGCCGCGTTCTCGGCGATCAGCCGGTACCTCGCCTCGGACTCCGCGAGTGCCGCACGAACTGCCACTTCGACGTCGATGTCGCGCAGCGCATGAATCTGACCCGTGACCACGAGATCATCACCCACGACCGTCGAGACGGCATCGGACACCCAGCGCCAGCCCCCGCCCACCCGCTCCACTCGGTACTCGCAATCCGCCGATCGTTCCGGCGACTCAAGCCGGGCCAGAGCATCGCGAAACGCGTCGTGGTCGTCGGCGTGAATGACGTCGATCAGGGGCCTGCCGACAATGTCCGAGGGAGTCCAGCCGAGCACCCGACTCGCGGCAAGCGAGGCCCATTCGACGCACGCCGTCGGATCAGTGCGGAACAGGACGTCGGTCGTGTTCATCACGACGATTTGGTAGGCCCGCCACTGCGCATCGCTCGCCGCCAGACCTCGGGCGGAATCGGTGGCATCGGTGAAGA
>CAJAKT010000333.1 GCA_903940375.1 uncultured bacterium
CCTGCCCATCGCACGACTTCGCGGACCTTCGCCGTGCCGAGGCTGGCGCCGCGCAGGTCGACTTCGTCGGCCGGCTGCGCGAGGGGGAGGTGAAGGGCAAGTCCCTCGACGAGAACGCGACCCATCGCGAAGGCCTGACGCACGTCGGCGTCGGCGAGGGCGCGCAGCAGCTCGGCTTCATCGAACCCGAACCTGTGCATCGACGTCTGCGCCTCGAGCAGCACCCGGACGGATCCGTGCCCGCCCGCAAGTGCGAGAAGTGACTCGCGTGAAGCGACCGTTCGGATCACTCGACCGGCGTACAGCTGCGTTCCGAGTCGCCACCAGGCATCGGCGGCGAATGCGTCGCGCGGCTCGAACGGCTCGAGAACGATGATGTCGAACGTGCCGTACTGCGCTACCTCGTCGACCTCGAAGACCGTGCCGACGGCGACGGTGTCGGCGCCGAGACGGATTGCCTGGTCAGCGAGGAGGCGCTGCCCGAGACCGTAGCCATTGCCCTTGATGACAGGAACGAGCGGCGCACCGGCCGCGCGACGAACGGCATCGCAGACAGCATCCTGGTGCTCGGACCAGCGCTTCGGATCGATGGTGACGGCGAAGGCCATGGCCTATCCCTTCCTCGACTGGTAGGCGCGGAAGCCCTTGGCCCACAACGGGCGCAGGATGTAGTCCCACTCCCCTGCGTACTCCTGGGCGAAGCCACCCGTACCCACCTTGAACTGTACGAGTCCGTAGAGGTGGTTGTCGGGATCGAGGGTGTCGGCGATGCCTCGCAGGTCGTACACGTCGCAGCCGAGCGCATGCGCGTCGGAGATCATCCGCCACTGCAGTGCGTTGGACGGTCGGACATCGCGATCCGCGGTGGTCGATGCGCCGTACGAGTACCAGGCGTGCGTGCCGACACGCACCATGATCGTGGCGGCAGCGAGGTGGTTGTCGTGGTGAGCGAGATGCAGGCTCAGCCGCCCCGGCTGGACGTCGTTCAGTGCATCCCACATGCGCTCGAAGTACGTGAGTGCCCGCGGGGTGAAGTGGTCTCGGTGAGCGGTCTCGACGTAGACCGTATGGAAGGCGGCGAGATCATCGCGCCCTCCTTCGGTGACGACGACCCCGGACTTCTCTGCCTTGCGAATATTGCGGCGCCACAGTTGATTGAAGCCGGCGAAGACATCGTCCAGTGTGCGGCCCGCGAGGGGCACCTGGAAGACGTAACGCGGCTGCACGTCGCCGAAGCCCGCGCCTGCGGAGCTCTGCTGCGTCCAGCCACTTGCCTTCAGCCGTTCGATGACCCGTGCAGCGGGCCCCGAGTGCCAGTCGGCGAGGACTTCACTGAGGCGGCTCGGCCCGGCCTCCTGTGCCATGGCCGACTTGATGGTGTCGGCGTCCCAGCGGCGCAGGGCGATCGGCGGGCCCATCTTGATCTGGAATGCGCCCTTCGCCCGGCAGTGATCGAGCAGCGGGGCAAGCCAGGCGTCGAGCCCGATGCCCGGGTGCTCGGTGCGGAGCCAGTCGATGTCCGGCCCCTCGGGCAGATAGGCGAGTGAGCGCTGGGGCAGCCGAGGGACGGGGCGGTAGAGGATGAGCCCCGCGCCGACGAGCCGCGATCCCTCGAACCAGCCGATGGACTCACTGCGCCAGCCGGCCTTGACTCGACCCCATTCGGGCAGCTGCAGGAATGACACCGACGGGCGGCTGGCGATCCATGCGGAATGCTGCGCATCCGTGATGACGCGGACGCTGAGGGTCATGCGCCAGCTCCGTCGGCGAGATCGACGACGACGGGGGCGTGATCGGATGCGCCCTTGCCCTTCCGCTCGTTGCGATCGATCCACGTGTCCGTGACGCGGGCGGCGAAGGGTGCGTTGGCGTAGATCAGGTCGATGCGCATGCCCCAGCCGCGGTGGAAGGCTCCGTTGCGGTAGTCCCAGAACGTGTACGGCTCGCCCTTGAGCGATCGGGGCATGACGTCGACAAGTCCGATCGAGCGCACGTCTGCGAGTGCAGCGCGCTCCGCCGGCGTGACGTGCGTCGACTCGGCGAACTGGGCGATGTCCCAGACGTCGGCATCGGTGGGAGCGACGTTGAAGTCACCGATGACGGCGAGCGGAAGTCCGGGCTCGGCAGAGATCTCGGACGCGATCGTCGCCTTCAGCGCGTCGAACCACCGCAGCTTGTACGCGTAGTGGTCGTGGTCGGGTTCGCGGCCGTTCGGGACGTACACGCTCCAGATGCGGACGCCACCGCAGGTAGCGCCCACCGCTCGCGTCTCGACGACATCGTCGTAGGGCGGCTGGCCGTCGAGGCCGAGGGTGACATCGGTCAGGCCGACGCGGCTGAGCAGCGCGACGCCGTTCCAGCGGCCGTTGCCGTGTGCGACCGCCTCGTAGCCGAGTGCCTGAATGGGCATGTGCGGGAAGTCGTCGCTCGTGCACTTGAGTTCCTGAAGCGCGACGACATCAGGCGAGGCCGACTCCAGCCACTCGAGCACGCGCGGCAGGCGGGCACCGATCGAGTTGACGTTCCAGGTCGCGATCCGCACGACATCAACACTAGTCCGGTGAGCCGGACCACTGGTCAGCGTCGGCGCGCGATGGCGGGGATGAGCAGGAGTCCAATGCCGACCAGCAGCAGGCTGGCGGCGAGCGTCCCGCGGATATCGAGTCCGGTATCGACCAGGGCGGCATCGGTGGCGGATGTGCCGGTCGCCTCGGCCGGCTTGTCGGTGATCGTGCCAGCCTGGGCGACGCAGTACATGGTGGTGAAGGGCCGGGTGATGTCGACGGTGCTGACGCCATTTGTGAGGACGACGTCGACCTTCTGCCTCTGCAGGCCCGGCTCAGCGTCGAGTGCCTTCGTGTCGCCGGTGGCGCAGTAGTCGCGCAGGTCCTCCACGATGCTGCCTGGCTCGCCGGGCAGGCCAGTGGCGGCTTCGGAGGCGGGCGGGGCGGTGACCTCAGGCAGCGACGCCGCCGGCGTTCCCGCAGGTGGGGAGACATCGGGGGTCGCGATCGTCGCCGACGGCTCCGGGGTGGCGGACCCGACGGGTGTGGATGGGGTGGCGATGGGGGTGGCGGACCCGACGGGTGTGGATGGGGTGGCGATGGGGGTGGCGGACCCGACGGGTGTGGATGGGGTGGCGGTGGGTGACGGGGGCGCTGGCGGTTCCACCTCGATGATGGGTGGCTGCGGCTTGACGGGGAGTTCGGGCGGATCGATCGGATGGATGGGATCGACTGGGTCGATGGGATCAACTGGCTGGACCACGCACTGATCAGCGAGCAGCCCCGAACCCGCTGGCCAGTTCACCCCGTCGGTGACACCGTCAATGGGAGGGATGACATCGCCCCAGCCGAGTTGCGGGTAGAGCGGGCCGGTGTGTCCGAGGTGCCCGGAGTGGGAGATCGAGTTCACGCTGACGGTGATCTGGTTGTACGGATTGGTGTTCGACGAGGTGGCGTGGCAGATGGTTACCTTGCGGTCATTCGCGCTGCAGTCGCTGTCGCGGTCGCAGCAGTCGCTGTCGCGGTCGCAGTCACCGCCGTGGTCGCTCTTCGCAGCCGCATCGGGGGTCGGCGCTGGATCGGATCGAAGGGATCGTGCCTGTGTGCTGGCATCGAGACAGACGATGACGGACTCGATCGGCGAGCCCATGCCGCTGACGTACTCACCGGCTTGCG
>CAJAKT010000334.1 GCA_903940375.1 uncultured bacterium
TGACACCCCCGTCGTCCTGCTCCAGGTGCGGTTGACGAGGATGTAGCGACCGGCCTCCGCATCCTCGCCCTCGTAGGACTTGGCGAAGATCAGCGCATCAGATCCGTCGATCACCTCGCGCAACAGGAGCGATGCTTCGCGCATCCGCGAGATCGACGCGAGGCGGCCGTCACGCAGGACGGCGAGCGCGATGATGGTCGAGGACATCACCACCGCGAAGATCTCGACCGCCAGCAGCCGGTCAAGCGCGTCCGGTGAGGCTCCTGCGAATGCCCTTGATCCTGCCACCGTTCCCACGAGGGCCAGCCAGAACTGCACAGCAAGAACCGGCGCTACGGCCCGCACCCCGAACCGGACCGCGATCCAGATCGGGCCGAGGACCACGATGTACGGCCACCCGAGGAGTCCCTGCTGTCCGGGCACCACGACGTAGAAGATCAGGTATGTGGTCAACCCGGTGAAGGCGATCGCTACGACGTACTCGAGCGCCTCAGCGGCTGACAGCTGGATGCGTCGACCGAACATGAGAACCGCAGGCGTTATGCAGACCAGCCCGAAGAGGTCGTCGATGACCCACGACCGCCACACGTGCAGGAACTCCTCGTCGGACAGGTGCGGGTCGGTCAAGCCAGCCAAGGCCACCAGCAGGCCCGCCGCCGCAGCCACCGCAGCGACAATGAGCCCATAGCGGACCAACTGCCCCGGGTCACGAAGCGGCGTCACCCCGGCACGTCCGAGCAGGTATGTCATCGCAAAGACCTCGGCGCCAATGACGAGGCCGACGAGCACGATGAACAGTTCGAAATGATCCGAAATCGAGAAGCGCAGGATGACCCCGACAGCAGACCCGACCGCGATCGCCGGAACGAGGCGCGCGTCGATACGCAGTGCGACACCAACGACCAGCCCCAGGATGATGCCCAGGAGCAGCGCCTCCGCCTCACCCCTCAGGATCTCGGGGGCAGTTTCTGCCAGTACAAAGTAGGTGGCTGCCGCTCCGAGACCCCAGACCACGGCCGCGAGCCACGGGTATCCGTCGAGTCGGCTCGGGCGTGCGGACGTAGCGGACGCCACGTGCCTCACCCCTTCCGAACGTGCGGGACGAGCCTAGCCCCTGCTCCCCTTCCACATCGGGCGTTTCGTCGGTGCCCGCGTGCGCTCAATCAGGCAACGTGCTGGAAACACTCGGGCCCCTATTATGCCAGCGCACCATCTCCCCGAGCTGAGGAAACCCATGCGCAAGCTACTCATCGCCAACCGCGGGGAAATTGCGATCCGGGCAGCGCGGGCCGCGCGCGAACTCGGCATCACGTCCGTGGCGATGTACAGCGCAGAGGACCGAAGCGCCCTGCATCGCCTCATCGCCGACGAGGCCTACCAGATCGGCGAAGCGGGACACCCCGTCCGGACATACCTCGATATCCCCGCCATCATCGCCATCGCTCGCCAGTCGGGCGCCGATGCCGTCTACCCCGGCTACGGCTTCCTGAGCGAGTCCGCGGTCTTCGCGCAGGCCGTCATCGATGCCGGACTCACGTGGGTCGGGCCCACCCCGGCAACCCTGATCCTGACGGGCGACAAGGTCCGCGGGCGAGAGTCCGCGCAGCGGGCAGGCGTCCCCGTCCTCGGCGCATCCGATCCGGTCGAGTCGCTGCAGGAGGCCCTGGCTGCCGCAGAGCTGATCGGGTATCCCGTCTTCATCAAGGCCTCCGCCGGCGGCGGCGGACGCGGCCTGCGCAAGGTCGAGACCCGCGAGGAGGCCAGCCTCGTCTACGACTCGGCGAAGCGGGAGGCGGCGGCGGCATTCGGTGACGACACCCTCTTCGTCGAACAGGCCGTGGTGCGCCCGCGACACGTGGAGGTGCAGATCCTCGCCGACGGAGAGGGCAACGTCGTCCACCTGTACGAGCGTGACTGCTCGGTGCAGCGACGACACCAGAAGGTCGTCGAGATCGCGCCGGCTCCCGGGCTGCCGCGCGAACTCGTCGATCGGCTCTGCTCCGACGCCGTCCGCTTCGCACGCGAGGTGGCATACAAGGCAGCCGGCACCGTCGAGTTCCTTGTCTGGACTGATCCACATCGCACGGCTGCCTCCCACGTCGCCGGCTACGGGTACTCCTTCATCGAGATGAACCCGCGCATCCAGGTCGAGCACACCGTGACCGAAGAGGTCACCGGCATCGACCTCGTCCTCTCGCAGCTCCGCATCGCACGAGGCGAGACGCTGGCCGACCTCGGTATCGCGCAGGAAGGCATCAGCGTCCAGCGCAGCGCGATCCAGTGCCGTCTCACCACCGAGGACCCCTCCGATGAGTTCCGTCCCGCGACAGGAACCATCGTCGTCTACCGCTCTCCCGGAGGACCGGGTGTCCGTCTGGACGGCGCTACGTACGCGGGCGCCGACGTCACACCGTTCTACGACTCGCTGCTGGTCAAGCTGACGACAAGCGGATCCGACTTCACCAGTGCAGCTCAGCGTGCGCGCCGCGCACTCTCGGAGTTCCAGGTTCGTGGTGTCGCAACGAACATCAGCTTCCTGCGCGCCTTGCTCAGCGATCCGGATTTCCTGTCCGGAGACCTGACGACCGCCTTCCTCGACGAGCACCCCGAGCTCATGTCGGCGTCTCCGGGTTCCACGATCGGCGCTGCCTCCGGGCTCCTGCTGCGGCTGTCCGAGGTCACCGTCAACCGTCCGCATGGCGATACGCGCACCACCCAGCGCGATCCCGCAGCACTCCTGCCCACCCATGACGCACCCGTATCACAGCCGGCCCGGACGGCGAAGCACGTCCTCGACACCGAGGGACCAGAGGCTCTCGCCACCTGGCTCCGCGCACTCGACCACGTCGCTGTCACCGACACGACACTGCGAGATGCCCATCAGTCCCTGCTGGCCACGCGCGTTCGTACTCGCGATCTTGTCGCAGGTGCCGCGGCTCAGGCGGTTCTGCTACCCGGACTGTTCAGCATCGAGTGCTGGGGCGGGGCGACATTCGATGCCGCCCTTCGCTTCCTCGGCGATGACCCCTGGGAACGACTGGAGCAGCTGCGAGCAGCCGCGCCCGACGTCATGACGCAGATGCTGATCCGCGGTCGCAATGCCCTCGGCTACGCGCCCTACCCGGAAGATGTCGTCACCGCGTTCGTCGGCGAGGCCCGGCTCGCCGGCATGGACATCTTCCGCGTCTTCGACGCACTCAACAGCGTCGAGAAGACCCGACCCGTGATCGATGCGGTGCGCGCGAATGCGGGCTACGCCGAAGGCGCCATCTGCTACACCGCCGACGTGCTGGATCCGGCGGAGACGACCTACACCATGGACTACTACCTGCGCATAGCCGAGCAGTACGTCGAAGCGGGGGCACACGGCCTGGCCATCAAGGACATGGCCGGCCTGCTGCGGCCACCGGCAGCGATGGCCCTCGTGGGTGAACTGCGCAGCCGCTTCGACGTCCCCGTCCGACTGCACACGCACGACACCGCGGGCGGGCAGCTGGCCACCTATCTGGCCGCTATCGAGGCAGGGGTCGACGGAGTCGACTGCGCATCCGCATCGATGGCATCCGGTGGCAGCCAGCCGAGCCTCGGCGCCCTGCTTGCGGCGACAACCCATAACGATCGCGACCCCAATGTCGCCGGCGGCCTGGATCTGGCTGATGCAGCAGCCCTCGAGCCGTACTGGTCGGCTGTCCGCGATCTCTATGCGCCCTTCGAGGCCGGTCAGCGCTCACCCGCCACGACCGTCTACCGGCATGAGGTCCCCGGCGGGCAGCTGTCGAACCTGCGTGCCCAGGCCGATGCCCTGGGCGTCGGCGACCGGTTCACCGAGGTCCTCGAGGCCTACCACGATGCCAACCTCCTCCTCGGGCGGCCGGTCAAGGTCACGCCGAGCAGCAAGGTCGTCGGCGACCTGGCCGTCTGGATGGTCGCGGCGGGCGTGAGCCGCGCGGAGCTTGAGGCCGAGCCGGCCCGCTACGACCTGCCCGCGTCGGTCATCGCCTTCCTGCAGGGGCAGCTCGGCGTGCCCGAGGGCGGCTTCCTCGAGCCGTTCACGAGCGCAGTGCTCGCCGGCAAGCCGCCGCTTGCCGATCCCGTGTTCAACGCGGCCGATCGCGCCGCACTCGATGACCCCGCGACCCGCCGGACAGCCCTCACCCGCCTGATGCTGCCCGCTGAGGCGGACGCCTTCGAAACGTCCCGGCGCACCTACGGCGATGTCTCCCTGCTGCCGACACACGCCTATCTCTACGGCCTGCAGCCGGGCAGCACCGAGGTGATCGACATCGCTGCCGGTCAGCAGATGTTCGTCGAGCTCGATGCGATCGGCGATCTCGACGAGACCGGACGACGCAGCGTGCACCTTCGCGCCAACGGGCAGCCGGTCGTGCTGCGGGTTATCGACGAGCGGGCGCCGAAGTCGGCGAATGTCCGGCCCAAGGCCGAGGCGGGGAACCCCGGGCACCTCGGCGCCTCGGTACCCGGTGTCATCAGCATCCTCGTGAAGCCCGGCGATCAGCTCCAGGCCGGTGACAAGGTCGCGGTCATCGAGGCCATGAAGATGGAGTCGGCCGTCACGGCGGGCACCGCTGGCACCGTCGACACCGTGCACGTTCAGGACACCTGGCAGGTGGAGCCGGGCGACCTCGTGGTGACGATGACTCCCGCTCCCCCCGCCTGACCCTCCTGTCAGCAGACCGGTCACTACGCTCGCGGTATGACCACTGGTGGCTACACGTCCGCGGCCCTCGAGGCCGAGCTTGCAGAACTCGAGCTCGCATCCTTCAGCCCCGCCGAGGCAGTCGCTCTGGGCCTGCTGGCAACCGATCGAGCCA
>CAJAKT010000335.1 GCA_903940375.1 uncultured bacterium
ATTCTGCAGGCCTGGACCGGAGCGTCCGTGCTGTTCGTCGTCACCTCCGGCGAAGAGATGATCAGCGAACTGCCCACGCTCACGACCGCCTCCACCGTCGTGGCGATCCTCGTGCTCAAGTCGATCGCCTACGCCGTGTCCCTGGGCGCCGGCTACCGCGGCGGACCGTTCTTCCCTGCCATGTTCGTCGGGGCGGCATCAGGGCTGCTGGTCGCTCTGCTGATCCCGAACGGCCCGTCGGCCTCCGCTGCCCTCATCGTCGGTGTGGTCGCGGCCGTCGTCGCCACGTCGCCGATGAAGTGGGTCCTGGTGATCGTGTTGGGTGCGGTCATCGGGCTGCTCATGGGCACCTGGACGCTGGTGCCCGCGGCCGTGCTCGGCGCCGTCGTGGCCCGCGTCATCCCGCGCTGGGGTGACCGCATCATCGTGCCGGCTCACTCCGGGTGACCCGCAGGTAACAGCAAGCGGGATCGAACCCGGCTTGTCCACTCGCACGCGAATGGCCAGTAGTGGGGGCTCGCCGGGTGAAAAGCACCCCCACAACTGGCCGTTCGACGAAGTGCTACTGGCTGATCAACTCAACGAGAAAGCCCTGGCAGCGTGCGCGCTTATGACAGCAATCGCACTGCTGGCCAGGGCCCTCGTTGATCTCGTCAGAACCCTGATCGGGTCCTGACGACCGTTTCAGGGGCGTCGGCAGTAACAGCTGCCGGCGCCCTCCCAAGGTAAATGGGTGTCCGTCCGCATGTCAACGACACCACCGCCCCCAACACGCGAACGGCCAGTAGTGGGGGCTCGCCGGGTGAAAAGCACCCCCACAACTGGCCGTTCGACGAAGTGCTACTGGCCGATCAACTCAACGAGGCGAGCCTGCCGCAACCCACGCATCTCGCACCGGCGCTGGTACACGGCCGCGCTCGGTCACGGGCATCCCAACTGAGCGCGCCCACGCGCGGATGGCCGCGCTGTCGGGTGCGGGCTTGGAGCCGGGGCGCCTCTTCACGCCGGCCACTGCGCCCCCAGTCGACGAGGAGCGGGGCGCAGCACCCGACGGCCGCCCGGACACTGCACGCGCAGCCCGCAGGTAGGGCTTCAGCGCAGCACGCAGGTCGGAGAAGGACGCGTCAGTCAGGTCTATCTCGTACTCGACCCCGTCGAAGCGGAGCGTCCGCGAGCGTGCGCCCGCCTCGCCCGTTAGGTCATCGATGATCACTGTCTTCTTGGCCACAGACCGATTGTGGCCTAACGAAGGGCCGTTGGTGGCGTGACCGGCATGTCGTAAGGCACGGCACCGACACCAACACCACAGGAGGCGAGTTCAGCGAGCAGCATCGGATCGTCGACGGGGCTGCCGACGACCTGTCGCCAAGCCCACCCGAACGGCGGATGCGACCCAGCGATATCGAAGAGGGCCACGGTCCGTGATCCAGCCGACGGGTCATGCCGGGTCCACGTCTGAACACCTCGGAAGTTCACGGCAATCGCGTCGGCGATCGCGGAGCGATCCGTCAGGTCAGCCAGCAGCACGCGTCGCGGAGCCCGCGTGCGCAGCAGGCTGCGGGCCCGGGCATCGCGACTGTCGACCATCCGGGTCCCGCGGAAGACCTCCACCCAGGCCCCGATGCGGGTGTCGGCCAGATAGCAGGTGCC
>CAJAKT010000336.1 GCA_903940375.1 uncultured bacterium
AACCGACGCCCGAATCCGGCGACCTCGCCGGGGAATGGGGTGGGGTCGGACACCCCATAACGGTAGCCGGTGGGCGTTAACACGACCGAAACAGTCGGGATACGCCGAGGACACCCCCTCTGCCTAGATTGCGCTTGTCGGTAGCAACCGCAACCGATCCGACGGGCTAGCCCCCGTGCGAGGCGAAAGCACCCAGAAGGTGCACAACGATGGCTCGCTCCGGCGAGCGGGAGGTGTCATGTTCAACAGTTCCGAAGAGGTCCTGAAGTTCATCAAGGACGAGGACGTCAAGTTCGTCGACGTCCGTTTCATCGACCTGCCCGGTGTCATGCAGCACTTCAACATGCCCGTCGAGTCCTTCGACCAGAGCGTGTTCGATGACGGCCTGATGTTCGACGGCTCGTCGATCCGCGGCTTCCAGGCGATCCACGAGTCCGACATGAAGCTGATCCCGGATCCGGCCACCGCCTTCGTCGACCCGTTCCGCGACAACAAGACGCTGGTCATCAACTTCTCGATCCGCGACCCGTTCACCAACGAGACCTACAGCCGCGATCCTCGCAACATCGCCGCTAAGGCCGAGGCGTACCTCAAGTCCACCGGCATCGCCGACACCGTCTACTTCGGTGCAGAGGCCGAGTTCTACGTCTTCGACGAGGTCCGCTACGACTCGAACCAGCACGAGTCCTACTACCACATCGACTCCATCGAGGGTGCCTGGAATACCGGCCGCGTCGAGGAGGGTGGCAACCTCGGATACAAGACTCCCTACAAGGGCGGCTACTTCCCGGTTCCGCCGATCGACCACTTCGCGGACATCCGCGACGAGATGGTCAACAAGCTCCTGCAGGTCGGACTTCAGGTCGAGCGCTCGCACCATGAGGTCGGCACTGCCGGCCAGGGCGAGATCAACTACAAGTTCAACACCCTGCAGCATGCTGCCGACGAGCTGATGCTGTTCAAGTACGTCATCAAGAACGTGGCGTGGAAGTTCGGCAAGTCCGCGACCTTCATGCCGAAGCCGCTCTTCGGCGACAACGGCTCGGGCATGCACTGCCACCAGTCGCTCTGGAAGGACGGCGCTCCGCTGTTCTACGACGAGCGCGGCTACGGCGGCCTGTCGGACATGGCCCGCTGGTACATCGGCGGCCTGCTCCACCACGCACCGTCGCTGCTCGCCTTCACCAACCCGACGGTGAACTCCTACCACCGCCTGGTGCCCGGCTACGAGGCTCCCGTGAACCTCGTCTACTCGGCTCGCAACCGCTCGGCCTGCATCCGCATCCCGGTCACCGGCAACTCGCCGAAGGCCAAGCGCATCGAGTTCCGCGTGCCGGATCCGTCGAGCAACCCGTACCTGGCGTTCTCGGCGCAGCTCATGGCCGGCCTCGACGGCATCAAGAACAAGATCGAGCCGCTCGCGCCGGTCGACAAGGACCTGTACGAGCTGCCGCCGGACGAGCACGCCGCGATCCCCCAGGTTCCGGGCTCGCTCTCCGCAGTGCTCGACAACCTCGAGAAGGACAACGAGTACCTGCAGGCTGGCGGGGTCTTCCCGGCCGACCTGATCGAGACCTGGATCGACTACAAGCGCACGAACGAGGTGCTGCCGATCCAGCTGCGTCCGCATCCGTACGAGTTCCACATGTACTACGACATCTAGGAGTCGGCTCACACCAGCGACGAAGTCTCCCTTCCGCGTCGATTCGCCTCGCGCGCACAGGGAATGGAGAAGCCCCCCGGCCTCGGCCGGGGGGCTTCTTCGTGGTCGCTCGCATCCCGGCCGATACTGGGGGCATGACGCGTCGGACGCTCGGCTGGACCCTGGTCTGCATCCAGTTCGCCCTCCTGCTCGTGCTCGTGCTGCTGCCGTGGCGCACCCCTTCCCTGCTGAGCCTGGCGATCGGCATCCCGATTGCGGCGGCCGGCGCTGTCCTGGGCCTCACTGCCGGACGACGCCTCGGGCGCGCACTCACGCCCACCCCCGTCCCCATCTCCGGAGCGGGCCTGCGAACCGACGGTGCCTACGGCTACGTGCGGCACCCGATCTACAGTGCCGTCCTGCTCATGGTCTTCGGATACGTCATCGCCATCGGCTCGATCTGGAGCCTGGCGTGCGCGATGGTGATGGTCGTCTTCTTCATCCTGAAGTCCCGATGGGAGGACGGACTCCTGCGAGCCGAGTACGGCGACGAGTGGACGGCCTGGGCGACGCGCACCGGCGCACTCATCCCGAGGCTGACCCGCGATGCCCGCTAGGACTCGATGACGTCGTCGGTGATGCCGTAGAAGAGCCGTTCGACCACATGCCGCGCGCGCCGCGTGATGCGTCGGTAGTCCTCGAGCATCCGGCCTGACTGATCAACCGGGTAGCCGAGCATGTACGCCACGGAACGCAGTTCGCGCACGTCGACAGGGACCATGTCACTCGCCCGACCTCGAACCAGCATCACGCCGTTGCGGATGGCAGTGGCCATCCGCCACGACGCTGCCAGTTCCGCCGCATCGGCATCATTGACGAGCCCGGCCGCACGGGCAGCCTCAAGTGCATCCAGGGTGCGCGTCATTCGCAGTGCCGGCACCTCGTCAGCATGCTCGAGTTGCATGATCTGCACGACCCACTCGACATCGCTGAGCCCACCGCGGCCGAGCTTGGTGTGCAGGTTGGGATCGGCCCCGCGCGGAAGCCGCTCGGACTCCATCCGGGCCTTCAGCCGTCGCACCTCGCGCAGTTCATCGGCCGAGAGCGTGCCGCTCCACCGCAACGGATCGACGAGGCTCATGAACCGTTCGCCCAGCCCGGGATCGCCCGCGACGACACTCGCCCGGAGCAGGGCCTGCGCCTCCCAGGTGGCTGACCACCGCTCGTAGTAGGCGGCATACGAGCCCAGCGAGCGCACGAGCGGCCCCTGCCGGCCCTCCGGACGCAGGTCCGCATCGATGTCGAGCGGCGGATCGCCGGATGGAGCCATCAGCAGGCGACGCAGCTCCTCCGCTATTGCCGATGCCGCCCGGATCGCCGCCTCATCGTCGATTCCCGGTCGTGGCTCGTAGACGAACATCACGTCGATGTCACTGCCGAAGCCGAGTTCCTGGCCGCCGAACCGGCCCATGCCGATGATGGCGAAGTCGACCGAGCCGGCAGGATCGACGGCAGCGCGCGCGACCTGCAGAGCCGCTTCGACGGCCACGACAGCAACGTCCGTCAATGCCGACCCTGCCTGCTCGGAATCGGCGATCCGCAGGATCTCCGCGACCGCGATGCGGAACAGTTCCCGTCGCCGAACAGCGCGGATCGCCGCCACCGCACTCGTCGGCTCGTCATGCCGTTCGAGGATGGACGACACCTCGGCCATCAGTGCAGCGCGCGACCGCGGCTCGAGTTCGGCATCATCCGCAAGGAGCGCAACAGAGTCGGGAGCCATGAGGAGCAGATCGGTGGCGTAGTGACTGGTTGCGAGCACATGGGCAAGCCGTTCGGCGGCGGCCGACTCGTCGCGCAGCAGGCGCAGGTACCAGTGCGTCGAACCGAGCGCCTCGCTGACACGACGGAACCCCAGCAGCCCCGAGTCCGGATCGGGCGCGTCCGCGAACCAGCCGAGCATCACCGGCAGCAGCGTGCGCTGGATCGCCGCTCGCCTGCTCACACCCGACGTGAGCGCCTGAAGATGCCGCAGGGCACTCTGGGGGTCTGCGTAGCCGAGGGCCTCAAGCCGCTGCTCAGCTGCCTGCAGGCTCAGCCGCGCCTCACCCGCATCGAGTCGCGCCACCGACTGCAGGAGTGGCCGATAGAACAGCTTCTCGTGCAGCCGCCGCACCTCGCGCGCATGCCGCTTCCACGTCGTGTCGAGCTCACCGATGGGGTCCTGACGAAAGCCCATCGACCGACCCAGTCGGCGCAGCTCGGCCTCGTCCTCCGGCATGGTGTGCGTGCGACGCAGCCGTTGCAGTTGCAGCCGGTGCTCGAGCGTGCGCAGGAACCGATAGGCATCGGCCAGTGTTGCGGCATCGTCACGTCCGACGTAGCCCCACGTGGCCAGCGCCTCAAGCGCCACCATCGTCGTCGGGCTGCGCAGCATCACATCGCTGCGACCATGGACGAGTTGCAGGAGCTGCACGGAGAACTCGACATCGCGCAGCCCACCGGGTCCGAGCTTGAGCTCGCGCTCTGCCAGCTTGGCCGGCACATGCTGCTCGACGCGTCGGCGCATCGCCTGCACGTCCTCGACGAATCCCGGGTGATCGGCGGCACTCCAGACGAACGGGCTCACCGCGTCGACGTAGATGGCGCCCAGTTCGAGGTCGCCGGCGGCGGGACGCGCCTTGAGCAGGGCCTGGAACTCCCACGTCTTCGCCCAGCGCTCGTAGTAGCCGACGTGCGACGCGACAGTGCGAACCAGCGCACCTCGCTTGCCTTCCGGACGCAGCGCTGCGTCCACCTCCCAGATGGTC
>CAJAKT010000337.1 GCA_903940375.1 uncultured bacterium
CCGCCATCGGAGCTGGCAAGCCGCAGGCACTGGCCCCCTATCTGTCCTACGGCGAGGTCGCCTCACTGCTGAACACGAAGGCGCGCGACACCCTGCGTCGGCGCCTGCGACGTCAGGGCTGACGCACGAGCCGTCGATGCCGGATCAGGTTCGAGCGATGGCTCAGGTGCCGCACGAGTTCGCGCGGCTCGACGAGTGGCACCCCGGCTAGGACTCGTGCCCCATCCTCGGCGCGCTCGACATACCGGTACGCGAAGCCGCGGCGACGCATCATCAGCCCGTAGGGGACTGCCGATGCGCGCTCACCAGACGTGCGGTCGGCAAGCGCCGAAACGAGCTCCGCTGCGTTGCGGACCCGTTGAGCGCACCCGAGCTCGTCGTACGCCGACGGGCCCATGACGATGACAGGCCGACCCAGATAGCCCGCCTCAACGCCCGTGGTTGAGCCGAAGGTCACGACGACATCGGCCTGCTGCATCAGCGTGTAGGAGTCGACAGAGGAATGCTGGTCGATGTGCAGATCCGGCGCAGCCTCGTCGACCGCGTCGAACCACTCGCGGACGTCCTGCGCCGGCTTGAGCCGCTTGTGCGGATGGCTGCGCACCACCAACTGGTAATCCAGGGCGCGACAGGCATCCGCAAGAGCGAGCAGGGCCTGCGGCTGACCGTAGAAGTACTCGGACCAGTCGAGGTCGAGCTCGGAGATCTCGTCGCCCGACGAGCTGAAGTAGATGACCAGCGGTCGATCGCCTGAGCGCTCGATGCCCTGCCCGACCTCCTGGGTCCCGGTGAAGAGGTCGTTGGCAGCGTCGGTGTGCCGCAGTCGGCCATCGAACCAATTGCCACCAACCAGATCGCGCTCCTCGACCGGCCACTCGTCGTACATGTGAATCATCCGATGCTGCAGCGCCGACCAGTCATGCGTTGCATCGATCGTGAGATCGAAGTCGGTATCGAGACCACCCGTGTCATACGACAGCACAGGAAGTCCGGCTGCCTCGGCCGCTGCCGCCACGGCACTGTCGTGCAGGAACCGGCCGTTGTAGACGAACACGGCGGTGATGCCCCGCCGTTTGATCACCTCGAGGGTCTGGTCGTAGACATAGGCAAATGACCGCACAGCCTCGGCGACGTAGCGCTCGGGCCAGATGAATGCATCGGTAGTGGGAGTCTGTTTGTCTGGAGCCACCTGGAGGATCGCGCGGCCCAGCGACGAGCCGCGGTAGGTCATCGCCCGGATCGCCGATCGGTTGGGCGCACTCACATCAGGCAGCGGCGCGGCCGGCTTCCACGCCGAGATCGGCGGGTCGACGAATGTCGACGCCGGGAGGCCCGCCGCCTTCAGTGCGCGACGCAGCTGCTGGTCGATCGTCGGGGAGCGGAAGAGACTGGCGATCCGGTGGTCCACCTGCCAGCCGACATCGTGCATTGGAGTGGCATCGGACCACAGTGCCAGGCTGACATCGGATCCCATATCGGCCAGCGTGGCGACCGTCTCGGCTATCGCGCCGATCGCGAAGTCCCATTGGGTGAAGGACACCAGCAAGGGGTGGGTGAGCTCCTCGGCCGAGAGCACCGACGTGAGGTAGGTATCAAGGGCCGGGTGCTCTGCGCGGATGCGCGCTTCGTGGCGGGGGATCACGTCATGGCTCCACGACCAGAGTAGCCACGGCTAGGCGCCCAGCGCGAGACGGTAGGCATCGGCCGTCGCTTCCGCCGTCCTGCGCCAGGTGAAGGTGGCCGCACGTGCGAGTCCTCGCGCACAGAGGTCAATGCCGGCGGACTCGTCGCCCAGGACCTCGCCTAGAACACGAGCCAGGTCAGCGTCATCGCCCACCTCGAAGTAGCGCACCGCATCGCCTCCCACCTCGGGCAGCGACGTTGCGTTGGCGAGGATCGTCGGTGCACCACAAGCCATCGCCTCGATCGCCGGCAGGCCAAAGCCCTCGAAGCGGGACGGGAACACGAAGGCCCGGGCATTGCCGTACACCCCGGGCATCGCATCATCGGTGAGGTCCTGCTGCTGCACTCTGCCCCCGATGCCTAGCTGCCTGACGAGCTCCTGCTCGGCCCGCGTCAGCGGTCCGCCGCCGATGCACACGAGGTGCAGCTGGGGAAACTCATCGGCGATGCTGGCGAATGCCCGCATCAGCGTCTCGGCGTCCTTGTACTGCGAACGGTTGCCGACCATCAGCACGTATTCGGGTGGCAGGGACGCAAGCGGCAGCGCATTGGGCGCGAACTGGGGGTCGACACCGAGATGGATAACCGAGATCGGCGCACTCACCTCGGGATAGACCCGCAGCAAGTCCGCCCGCGTGGCCTCAGAAATGCAGATGATGTGATCGGCCCGATCGACGTAACGACGCTTGAGGGTCAGCAGGTCCAGCCTCCGGCGGGTGGCCGGCATGAGCTCCGGGATCATGTCGTAGACCGTCACGACCCGTTTCGCGCCACTTGTCGACGCCAATCCGTGCGGGAGATAGAAGGTGTTGTGGACGATGTCGTTGCCGGCAAGGCTCCG
>CAJAKT010000338.1 GCA_903940375.1 uncultured bacterium
GCCCAAACTCGTCCGTCACGAGCATCGGCACATTGAAGACATCAGTGTCGACGAGCGCGATGCCCAGCTTCGTGGCCGCCTCGCTCTTGACCAGGCCCCAGGTGCCGATGTTTCCTCCGGGACCGTCGAGCAGGTTGCCCGAAGAGGTGGGCTTGCCGCCGACCAAGGTGTACGCACGCAGGAAGACCTGGTGCGAGGGGTGAGACGTATACGTCTGATTCTGATCGATCCACGGCGTGGTCGTGTTCGTGCCGTCACCATTGGAATCGAGGACCGTGCGCTTGGCGATCATGACATCGGTCGGACCATTGCACGCAGCCGAACTGCACAGGGGATCTCCGGGCACGAGCGGCACGAGGACGATCTCAGCTCCGGTCTTGCCGACGAGGTCGAGACCATGATCGAAGAACTGGCCGAAGATGGTGAAGATGCCGTTCGTGGGCGCGCCACCCCCGACGACCGGGGGAACGTTGAGGATCTCGAGGGACGCCTTCGGCCCAGTGGCCGACTGCGACGCCGGATCGACGAGATCCAGGCAGGCGGTGTCCGGGACCTGGACGGTCGGGTTGCATCCGGCAGCCGCCCGCGCGGCCGGGTTCCCCGGTGACTGGTCGACGATCAGGTTGCTGATAATGCGCGGTGCCTGGTCAGCGATGCTCACCGCCGTACCGCCGTTGCTCGTAGCGCGGTTCTCGTACGTGTTGGGGCTCCCGGGCGGAGTCGCGCCCATTGGTGTGGCCGGGGCCCAGTACGGCGCCGTCAGGCGCTTGAACGGCCGGTCCGCCGCTCCCAGGTCGGCCGCGGTCGCTGGCTCGAAGGCGGGGCGCGCTGCCGGCGCGGTGAGCAGGTTGTTGTCGCGGCCGTCAACTTGACGCAGACCCCAGGGCCGGGTGGCCACGGGCACGTTCGGGGCTGCGGCGCCGAGTGTGTCTGTTGGGCTCATCACGGAGGTTGGCTGGCGCACACCGACACCAGCGGGTCCTTCCCGTGTGGCGTGCGCCTCCGAGATCTTGATCTGCTCGAGGATGAATGCAACGTCCCCAGGGGTTATCTCGATGGGGGCATCTGCTGCGGCGGCGTTCGCCGGCTGCGTCGACACGAGTCCGAGCGGCAGCAGGCCGACGCCTAGCAGCAGCGCGGCACCGCCTGCGGTGGCGCGAGTGAGGCGCCGATTGTTCTGCTTACCGGTCATGGGAAGGCTCCTTCGGGTTGCTGGGTGTTCGGAGGGGCGGTTTGCTGCTGGTGGCTCGGTGTTCGTCGGAAAGGTCATCGGGATCCTTGGGGTTCGGTGAGTGGAGTCGGAGGGGGCTGGGTCCGCGCGGGACATCGGATGTCGGGTGTCATGCAGTCCCCTTCTTCACCACGCGGACCTTCAGGAACGTGGCGGACTGGCCGATGGCGGTCAGGCGGAGGAGGTACGTGCCCGGGCTGGTCGCGGTGAAGGCGGGAAGCCTGGCGACCCCACCCCAGTTGGCGCGGGAGCTGCCGAGGCTGACCCACGTGCCGGCGAGCTTGACGTCCGTGATGTACAGGGCCTGGGCCGTGAGCCCCTTGAGCCGCAGGATCACGGCTCGCTTCGCGGGGACCTTGACCACCGGTGCCCGGCCGGGCGTCGCGGCGGGGCGCATGGCGACGGTGACGCGCTTCGCCTTGGCCACCTGCGCGGCCGTCGGCCGCTGCCAGCCCGCCCCGAGGGTCGAACTGGCCGTCGATGCGGCCTTCGACGAGTTGGCGGACGACACGGTCGCGGCCGACACCGCGTTGGTGGCGACGCCTCGCTGCACCGTTGCCATGACCGTTCGACCGCGTGAAAGCGACTCGATCGTTGTTGCAGTTGCGTCCGCCGCGACGTAGACGAAGTAGGTGACGCCGGGCGTGAGTCCGGTGATCATCGTCGGCGAGAGAGCCTTGGGCAACGCCGTGATCAGCGTCAGCTGATCCTCGTCGTAGACCTGCACCGTGTAGGTCAGGCCCGCAGGTGCATTGGGCGTCGGGCTGAACGACACCGAGATCGAGCCGGCGGTCGGCCCGCCCGAGATCGCCGTGATCGTCGGTGGGATGAGCTTGGTGCCGCCGAGTGACGCCACGCCGGTCTTCGGGGCTGAGCGCGCCGCCAGGTAGCCGTTCGACGCCTCCGCAACGATGATCACGGAGTACGTCGTTCCGGGGGTGAGTCCGGTGATGTCGGTGAGGGAGGTCATCGGCTTCACCGTCTTCACGAGGGTGGCGCCCGTGGCGTCGAACACCTCTGCTGCGTAGACCTGGCCGGCAGGCGCGTTGATGGGCCCGAGGAACAGGACACGCAGCGAGCCACTGGTCGTGCCCGCCTGGGCGTAGTAGATGACCGGCGCCGCGAGCTGGGTCTGGGTGACGGTGATGGTCACCAGCGCCTTCGCCGTCGCGCCGTTGGCATCTGTCGCCGTGATCGTGAACTCGGTTGGCGTGGTGACGGCGACCGCCGGCGTGCCGGTGATGGCGCCTGTCGTCGCCGACATCGTGAGTCCCGCAGGCAGGGCCGGGCTCACCGTCAGGGTCGGGGTGCCGACCAAACCGGCTGTGGTGAAGTCGCTGGCCAGGTATCCCAGGGTCGGGGTGATCGTCGTGCCAACGCTCGCGATGATGCTGCGCGGCGCCAACGCGGACGCTGTCACGGACAGGTTCACCGTGGCCGTCGCTGTGACCCCTCCGCTGGTCGCGGTGACGGTGTACGCCGTCACGGGAGACGCCTGCGTGGGTGTGCCGGAAAGCGTTCGCGCGACAGGATCGAACGTGAGCCCGGTGGGAAGGAGCACCGGGCTGATCGACAGTGTTGGGGCGGTGGCGAAGCCCGTCGAGGTGAACACGATCGGCGTGATCGCCGTGTTCAGTGGCGCTACGAGCGTGGTCGCTGCCGGTGTGACTGCTGCGGGCGGCACGCTGATAGACACCGTCGACGCGGCGGTGATCGATCCGCTGGTCGCCGTGATCTGGTAGACCTGCGCGGCAGCGGTCGCCGTAGGCGTGCCGATGATCGCGTGAGTTACGAGATCAAGCGTCCACCCGGCCGGGAGGACTGGTGTCACGGTGAAGTCCGGCGCGGGATCGGCGGGGAAGCCAACCGGCGTGAGGGTCGCAGTCCTCAACTCGACCCCGACGATGCCTTCCACGGAGGGTTGCACGGCAGGGGCCAGACCGGCGTTGGCGGTGATCGTCACCACGCCGGATGTCAGCACCGTGTTGTCGGCTGTCGTCGCCGGGTCGTTGTCGAGTCCGGGATCCGTTGCGGTGACCGTGATCGGGTAGGCGCCCGGTTCGGCGGGCGCACCGGACAGGGCGCCGGTCACCGGGTCGAGGGTCAGGCCCAGCGGCAGCGCTCCCACGGAGGCGAAGCTGACAGGGGTGCCGATCGGGGTGCCGGTCGTCGAGAAGGTGACGGGCGCGATGGCGGTGCCGACGGTCGTGGTCACGGCGGTGGCAGACGCGGTCAGGGCCGTGATCTCGGCGCGCGCCGGTACCGCCGCAGCCAGGCTGAGGCCGGTCAGGGCCGCGCACAAGCTGACGATTGCGGTCGCCAGGCCCGGTCGAAACCGGTTGGCCACTAGGGCTGATCGGTACTGCATTGGTGTTCCACCCGTTTGTCTTCCACCGGTCTAACGCGACCGCTGCGAGCTGCCCAACCCCACATCGGGCAGTTCGCAGGTTGGCGAAACTAGGTGGGAACAAAGTGCACGCGCCAGATCAAAATGGACAAATAGACATACATAATCCGGACAATGTGGAAATGCGTGATTTTTGACGTATTACGGGCGCTTGCGGTGCTTCGATCGGTGGGTCGGCGGAGGCGGATTCGCCCTCACCGTCTTGGGGCGGTTGGACCTCGAGCGACGGCCTGACCGGTGGCTACTCAATGGGATCATCTAGTCAGGTGACTGGTCAGGGAAATGACTTGACTGGTCAACTGGTCATCTGTCATGCTCTGAGGGATAGCAGTCAGGAAAGCCCGGAAATCACCTGACCGTTTGATCGGTCAAGTCAAGTGAACAGTCAAGATCCGCCGATGGCCACCCGGTCATCTGCAGCACTGGCGAGATGGCCCGAGTGGGGCATCTGAAGCAGGAGGCATGACATGAGCGATGAGGCCGGCAAGACCGAGGCTCAGGCCAGGGCCGCCTTCCACCGTCGTCGCGACGACGTCATGAACTCGCGGGCGATGCTCGACATCGTCCGCTTCCTCATGACCCGCCCGACCTGCGACCAGATCTCCCAGCACCTGGTCCTCAACCTGCTCAACGAGCACAAGCCGCGCGCAGCAGTGATCTCGCTCTTCGGCATCGACGGGTCGCTCCACGCGGTCGGCGCCTTCGGGATGTCGCCCCAGTCGCTCGAGGCATACAAGACGCTCTCCCTGTGGGACTCCTCTCCGATGAGTGATGCCGTTCGCACCGGCGAGCCCGTCATCCTCGGCACTGTGGAGGAGGTCGAGGAGCGTTACCCGTGGATGGGGAACAAGGAAACCCCTTACGAACCAATGGCGGTTTGGCCCCTGAGCCTGCCCAGTCAGCGAGTCGGCGCAGTACAGCTGACCTTCACGGCGACCCCCGAGGAAGAGGCCCTCCGAGCCGATGCCACGGGAGTCGCGGCCGTGCTGGCCCTCTATCTGTCCCTGCTGACCAGCGTGGCAGCCAGCCCGGAGCGGGCGCTGTCGTCACTCGAGCGTGACGACCGCAGTGGCGGATTCCCGGTCACGAGCCTGTCCCTCGTCGAGGGGGTCGGCGCCGATGACGGAGCTGCTCATGCCGCTCGCCGCCCGGCGCCCGGCGTCCTGTCGGACCGGCAACTGCGGATCCTGGGCCTGATGGCCAAGGGCCTCACGAACTCCCAGATCTCCAAGCGGGTCGGCTTCAGCGAGTCGACGGTGCGCCAGGAGACCATGGCGATCTACCGCTTCTTCGGTGTCGGGGGGCGCAGGGAAGCGGTTCGGCTGGCCGGCATGCGGGGCATGCTGGACGCCA
>CAJAKT010000339.1 GCA_903940375.1 uncultured bacterium
ATCCAGGAGCGGGCGATCGGCGGCAGCCTGTCCGAAGTCGGCGTGCTGGGGCTCATCGGGATGGGCACCGCCCTTGTCCTCGTCACCATCCGAGCACTTGTCGAGCAGGCGATCGGCACCGCGCCCTCCGCGCGACCGGCCGCCCCCTCGCTCATCGAGCCGATCCGCACCTCCGTGCGCACCTTCGACGATCATGCGAAGAACGGCGTGCGCCGGGCACTCGCCCTCGGCGTCACGATGTACGGCTTCCAGGTGCTCGCCAGCCACAATGCGTTCTGGGTGATGCTCACGGTGTTCGTCATCCTCGGCCCGAATGGCCGACCAACCCTTCAGGTCGCCTTCGTCCGCGTCCTGGGCACGCTGGTCGGCGTGGTTGCCGTCGTGGGCCTGTCTCAGGTGCTTCCGGAGAAGGTTGCCCTTCCACTCGGCGTGCTCGCGCTCGCGGTGTCGCTTGCGGCCTCGTCGCGGTCGACCGCCGTCAGCGCCGCTTTCGGTGCGGCAGCCGCGGCCGTGTTCACCGCCCTGCCGAACGGGGACTTCGCCGGCTACGCGGGGGCGCGACTGCTCGACACGATCATCGGGGCGGCGATCGCGGTGGCCACTGGCTGGCTGCTGTGGCCGGGTGCCGGCTCTGACGTTTCGCCCGTCCCCGCCGATCTCACCGGCCGGTCAGCCACCGCCGGTGTCGCGCACGCCGGCCCCTGATCACGTGCCGCAGACATGAGCGAGGGGCCCCGGTTGCCCGAGGCCCCTCGCGACGTGCTGGTTGTGCTTGCCGGCTACTGCGCGCCGGTGCCGTCGAGCCAGGCCGTGACCTTGTCCGGGTTGGCGTCGATCCAGGCCTGCGCAGCCTCCTCGGGGGTGGCCCCGTCCTCGATCGCCAGGGCGACCGAGTTCTGGTCCTCGTTCGTCCAGGTGAAGTTCTGGACAAGGGTCGCGAACGGCGACCCGGAGTCCATCAGCTTCGCCGAGGCGATCTTCTGCAGATCAGTCTTCGGGTAGTCCGTCAGGCCACTTGCCTTCGCCGCGTCGGTCCAGTCGTTGGCGGGCCAGTTGACCCGGGCCAGCGGCACCTTCGCCAGGAAGTTCTGCGGCTCGTAGAAGTACCCGAGCGCTGCCGTCTGGTCCTTGTCGGCCTTCGTGAAGACGTCGATCAGGGCCGCTTCGGAACCGGTGTTGATGACCTTGTAGTTGAGCTTGCCGGCCTCGATCATCATCTCGCCGATGGTCGTGTATCCGGGGGGGCCCTCGTACCAGGCGCCCTTGTCACCCGACTCCGGGGTCTTGAACAGGTCGGAGTACTTGTTCAGGTTCGCGGCATCGGTGATGTCCGGGTACTTGTCGGCCATCCACTGCGGAACGAACATGCCGATGAGGCCGACGTTGCCGTTCGAACCGACATCGACGACGCCACCACGGTCAACCCACTCCTGCCAGCGGCCGCCGCCCCAGTCCTCGATGATGAGATCGGTGGAGCCGGCCTCGATCGCGTCGTAGGTGGTGGCACCCTCGTCCAGGGTGGTCTGCGTGATGTTGCAGCCCAGCTTGTCCTTGGCGACGTTCGTGACGACCTGTGCAGAGGCGGTGTAGCCCACCCACGCGTGCATCGCGACGCCCCAGTCACCACAGTCGGCCATGGGTGCGGCCGACGCGGCAGCAGATGCCGACGGAGCCATCGAAGCAGCCTCCGAGGCGGGCGCGGCAGCGCTGCTCGTCGTGGCGTCGTTCACGCCGCCGCCACAGGCTGCAAGGAGCATCCCGACGGCGGCCAGCGAGGACACCAGTCCCAGCTGCTTAGTTGCCATTCTCTTCATTGGTTTCCCTCCAGGAGGTGCACTCGACTCGGCTGATGCTAGTCACGTGAGTGCGGGGTTCGGACCTGTCTGCGTTGCGATTTCATCTCGGTTCGGGCACGTCTGCCC
>CAJAKT010000340.1 GCA_903940375.1 uncultured bacterium
AGTAGCCGTTGAACTGGTCGGAGACCTGCTTGCGCCCCAGCGAATCTGGGCGGGCGATCCGGCGGGCCGCGCAGGTGGCGATCGCGTACCGGAGATCCTGCGCGGTGCCGTGCTCACGGTCGCCGGCCTGGATCATCAGGCCGCCGTCCTCATCTCGGGTGCTGCGAGGGACGGTGCGCTCTTCGACTCGATGGGAACAGCGGAAGCGCTGATCCGCACCGTTGCCGGAGTGGTCCCCGTCGATCAGATCGAGTGGCTCACCGACCAGGACATCGACGTGGACTGGTCGGTGCTGCCCGATCATCAGATCCTGCTGGGTGCCCGGCTGACGGGCCTGTCACTCGAGCGCATCTCCGCCATGCTGGGTGCCACCGACCGCGATGGGCGACGGGCACTCGGCCACGCTGCGCTGGCGGTCGAACGGGGTGAGGACGCGCCGCGCCTGGTCGACGTGAGCAACGATGCGCTGACGCTGGGCGGCATCACCGATGGCATCACGCCGGCGTTGACCTGGCGCTGTGCGGTGGAGGATCTCACCGCCATGGCCGGTATCGCCCTTGAGCAGATGACCTCGGTCGTCGGTCCGCATACGTCGGCAGTCCTCGCGGGTGGGTGGACGCGCAATCCGATGGTCGCGGATGCCAAGGCACGGCAGCTGGGCGCGCATGAGGTGGTCGACCTGCAGGAGCCCGGTGCGCTCGGAGCCGCCTATCTGGGCGGGGTGGCGGCAGGCCTGCTGACACGTCCGTCCGACGACGGGCAGCCGGCGTGGCGCGTCAGTGCGTGAGTGCCAGTTCCACGCCGATGACGATCAGACCCATCACGAGGTAGTTCACCCCGAAGGTGACCTGACGCCAGCGACCTAGACCGGCGGTCCGGGCGGCGAACAAGCCCCAGAAGAACAGGCTGATGAGGCCCAGCACCTGCACGATGCCGACAATCGCATTCGCATCCCACCCTAGGAGAGCGAGGAGCGCCGTCGCGACGATAGGCGGAATCGCTACGTACATGTACTGCATGTTCATCGCGAACAGGTGCCTTCGGTCTGCGCCGGTCAAGCGGCGTGCATTCCGAATCTGCAGGTCGAGGGCATCGGAGAATGCGTGCGCCATGGCGAGTGCGAACAACGGTGCCAGGGCGACGCCGAACAGCGCGGCCAGGTTTCCTGGCCGGAACGGGTCGGTTCCCTCGTCGAAGATGGCGTAGGCCGTCATCAGGATGATCGTCGCGTAGATCAGCCGATGCGGATCGAGGGTCAGGAACCACACATTCCACTGAAGGTCGGCGGGATCGGCGTGAGGTGGCTCCAGGGCTGGCTCGGACACGGAGCACAGCCTTGCATGGACGGGAGCCCGGGGGATTGATTGGATGAGGTCACGCGGGCGATCGCTCGCCACACCAGAGGGAGCAGCCTGTGCCAGCCATCGACCGGACTCGTCTGGGGCTCATGATCGAAGCCGAGCGGGCGACGCACACATCGCGCACGGCCTCCTCGCTCGCGGCGTTCGACGCGGCGGACCACCTACTCGGGCGCGTCCCGATGACGTGGATGAACAAGTGGACTGGCGGGTATCCGCTGTACCTCGCGAGGGCGCACGGGAACCGCGTCACGGATATCGACGGCAATGAGTACGTCGACTTCGCGCTCGGCGATACGGGCTCGATGGCCGGCCACTCGCCGGCCCCGACGATTGCCGCAGTTCAGGAGCGCATCGGTGACCTGGGCGGCATCACGACGATGATGCCGAGCCTGGATGCGGAGTGGGTCGGGGCTGAGCTCACTCGGCGCTTTGGCATGCCGCTGTGGTCGTTCAGCCTGACGGCCACGGATGCCAACCGATGGGCCTTGCGGATTGCGCGCATGGTCACCGGCCGGCCGAAGGTGATGGCCTTCTCCTACTGCTACCACGGCTCCGTCGATGAGACGTTCGTCGTCATGGGCGCGGATGGGCGGACGGAACCGCGCGGAGGCAACGTCGGGCCGGCTGTGCACGTCAGCGAGACGACGCGGGTTGCCGAGTTCAACGACCTCGCCTCCGTCGAAGCGGGATTGGCGCATGGGGATGTCGCGGTTCTGGTGATGGAGCCTGCGCTCACGAACATCGGGATCGTGCTGCCCGAGCCAGGTTTCCTCGAGGCGGTCCGTGCGCTCTGCACCGAATACGGGACGTTGCTGCTCATTGATGAGACGCACACGATCTCGGCCGGTCCGGGCGGATGCACGGCACTGTGGGACCTGCACCCGGACATCTTCGTCATCGGAAAGAGCATCGGTGGCGGTATCCCGTGTGGTGCATACGGCATCACGGAGGCCGTCGCGGCTCAGATACGGGCGCACGCGGAGGCGGACCTTGTCGATGTGGGCGGGGTGGGCGGCACCCTGGCCGGGAATGTGCTCAGCACGGCTGCCATGCGCGCCACCCTGGGCAAGGTGCTGACGGATGCTGCCTTCGCGCACATGGTGTCGTTGGCGACGCGATTCACGGAGGGAGTCGAGCAGACTCTCAGCGAGTTCGACGTGCCGTGGTCCATCGTGCAGCTCGGCGCGCGAACCGAGTACCGCTTCACGTCACCTGCTCCACGCACCGGCACGGAATCTGCGGCGGCTCATGACGATGAGATTGAGGAGTACCTGCATCTCTACATGTCGAACCGCGGGGTGCTCATGACGCCCTTCCACAACATGGCGCTCATGTGTCCGGACACGACGGCCGTCGACGTTGATCTGCACACGCGGTTGTTCCGTGAAGCAGTCGTAGCGCTGATGACACCGTGATCCCTGCATCCTTCTCGCTCGAGGGGCGAGTGGCCCTGGTGACGGGTGCCGGATCGCCGGATGGCATCGGCTTTGCAGCGGCGCTGCTCCTGGGCGAACTGGGTGCGGCGATCGCGGTCACCTCGACGACAGCACGCATCACCGATCGGGTGGCGGAACTGAGGGCCGCTGGCATCTCAGCATCCGGCCACATCGCCGACCTGACGCAGGAGGATGAGGCCGCGCGCCTGGTGTCGGAAGTCCTTGCAGCGCACGGGGCACTGGACATCGTCGTGAATAACGCGGGGATGGTCAGCGTCGGATCGGGTACGGAGTCAGGCAGCCTGCTCGGCATGGATCTGGTGACCTGGCGGGCCGGGATTGCTCGCAACCTCGACACGGCCTTCCTCGTCTGTCGCGCAGCGGTGCCTCATCTGATCGCGCGGCAGTGGGGCCGGATCGTCAACGTGTCGAGCGTGACCGGGCCGGTCATGGCGACGCGAGACGAGTCGGCGTATGCAACCGCGAAGGCGGGGATGGATGGCCTGATGCGCTCCGTGGCGATCGACTTCGCCGCCGACGGCGTCACCGCCAACTCAGTGGCTCCCGGCTGGATCGCCACCGGTTCTCAGACACCGCACGAGCATGCCCAGGGCCTGCGCACGCCGCTGGGCCGCAGTGCAACGCCGCAGGAGGTGGCCAGCGCGGTCGCGTGGCTGTGCACGCCAGGTGCTGCCTACGTCACGGGCCAGTGCATCGTGGTCGACGGTGGCAACTCGATAGCCGAGGAGCGCGCCTAGCCCCCATTTGGCCACCGACCTCCTGCCGAGCGGCCCGTTGTGGTCGGTTTCAAGCCCTTGAAATCAGCCACAACGGGCCACTCGGCGAGGACGCGGCCTGATCCACAGGTGCACCGGGAGCGGTCACGCGTCCCCCGTTGGTTGCGGGCCCGTGATCAACCGGCGGCGTCGTCCGATGGTGGCGACATGCATCGAGCTGAACATGAATCACCTGACGTCTTCGTGACCGACGCGCAGGGTGGGGCGGGCCTCACGCGTGCACAGACTCGGGGACGTGGCTTCGCGAGCCCTTCCCGGGGTGTACGTGTGCGCAGGGAATTGGTCGACGATCCTACGGTTCGTCAGACGGCGGCCATGGCCGCGTGCCGGGTCGACGCGGTCCTCACCGACGTGGCGGCGGCCAGGTCCTGGAACCTCCCACTCCCACCGTGGCTGGGGCTCGAGCCGATCCCTGTTTCGGTGGCCGTACCAGCCGAAGGCACCCGTCCCAAACGTGCAGGCGTGCGGGGCCGACGGCTGGAGCTGCCGGATGAACACCTGGTGATGAAGGACGGAATTCGAGTCACGACGGTTGCCCGCACGTGGCTCGACTGCTGCGCCGAGGTACCGCTTGCGCACGCGGTTGCGATGGGAGATGCCGTGCTGCACCGGCGGCTGGCGACAGCGAGTGAACTCACCGACATGGTTCATTGGGGCGTGCGCCGACGGGGAATCGTCACGGCGCGCTCGGCCCTGGCATGGCTAGATCCGGGTGCCGAGTCGCCCGGGGAGTCTCTGGCACGAATGGCTTTGGTGACAGGAGGTATCCGCCGTCCGCGATGCAACGCGAACGTGATCGACGATGGTCAATGGCTGGCCCGTGCTGACATGCTGTGGGACGAAGAGCGAGTGATTGCCGAGTACGACGGAGCGGTGCACATCTCCGAGGCACAGCGTCGAAGCGATGCGGCCAGACGGAATCTGCTTCAGGAGGCGGGCTGGATGGTGATCGTGTTCACGGCACGTGACTTGAAGCATCCCGAGGCCATGTGCGCGATGGTCCGATCGGCCCTCGCGCGAACTACCTAGTCAGCCGAGCGGCCCGTTGTGGCTGATTTCAAGGGCTTGAAACCGACCACAACGGGCCGCTCGGCGAAAGAGGAGGAGGGAGAGCGGGGGCTACTTGCGGAGCTGGACGGGGCCGGCCACCCGGAGCGTCTTGCTCGTGATGGCCTTGCAGGTGCCGTCCAAGGAGCAGACCTTCGTGAACCCGCGGGCGGTGAAGGTCTTGGTGCCCGACTCGGCCCAGAAGATCTTCGTCCGCACCCCGGCCTTGGTGAAGGTGCAGCGGACCTTCGCGGTCCCGACGCAGCCGTTGTAGGTGGCTCCGACGATCCAGTCCTGCAGCGTCTTCAGTGACACTGCCGCGGGGCTGCCGGTGTTCATCTGGATGCCAACGAGGTCGAGATTGGGACCCCACGAGTACCAGTAGACGCGGCTGATACCCAGGCGCAGGGCGTCGAGGTAGGTGCGGGCAGCCCAATCGGCAGCCTGCGTCCCCTCGATGTCCTGATCCGGGTTGGTGGGCCCGGGGCCCGCGAGACCGAAATTGTTCTCGGTGTCCCACAGCGGCTTGTCCGGCGCACCCGCGGCCTTGAGCGCCGACTGCCACAACCGTGCGAGGGCAGCGCGGTCGGAGGGGGTGCCCAGACTCGCGGGGTAGGTGTGCGCGGCGAAGACGTCGACCGGCCAGTTGCGGGCCTTGAGCTCAGCGAGATAGGCCGGGTAGAACTTGTTGAACGGACCGCCGAGGCGGGTACCCGTGCTCGGTGCGACGACGGTGGCCGCGGGGTCGATGCTCTTGATGATGTCGTAGGCCCGCTTCGTGAGCTCGGCCATCTCCTTCGGGGTGCCGGTCGAGAACGTGGTGAGGTTCGCCTCGTTCCACGGCTGGTAGGCGGTGATGCGCCCCTTGTACTTCGTGACGACCTGGCGTACCCAGTCATCCCAGTCAGCGAGGTCCCGAGGCATGCCTGCTGCACCAGGGAGCACTCCGGCCGTACCACCGGCAGCGGGATCGTCGGTGGCCCAGGACGGGGTGCCAGCAAGCACCATCAGAATGTCGCGAACGCCGTTCTTCTCGGCCGTGTCCACTGCAGCGCTCAGCTTCGCCCAGTTGAACTGTCCCTGTGCGGTCTCGACCGATGACCACGTGGTCTCGGTATCCCACAGGCGGACGGAGCCGACGGGAATGGTCGGGAAGACGCCGTTCTGCAGGTTGAAGACGTGCATGCCGAACAGCGTCGGCTGGACCACGGTGCCCGTGAGCTTGGCCACGGGGGCGGGAGCCGCCTGGGCGGCCGGGGCGATCAGGGCGGAGGCGGCGAGAGCCCCGGCGACGGACAGGCTGACAAGGGCAGAGGTCATTCGGCGCATGGGGACCATGCTGCCATGCCGGTCAGCGGGTGCGAGCCGCCGCCACGATCGTCACGTCGTCGCGGCGCCAGTCCGCCGCTCGATGCCGTACCTGAGCCAGCAGGCGGGTGATCAACTCGTCGGGGTTCTCGCGCACCGGCGCGTCCATGCCGCGGATGAACTGCGAGACCTTGGTCGACTCCAGTTCGTCACCGTCGGCATTTCGGGACTCGACGAGCCCGTCGGTGAAGGCGACGACGACGTCGCCCGGGGCGAAGCCACGGCTCTGGACCGTCCATTCACCGCCGAGTGACGAGATCAACGGGCCGGTGGACTCGCAGATGGACGCCTCCTTGTCATGGGTGACGAGGATCGCCGGATGGTGGCCGGCATTGCACCAGGAGATGACATCGCGAGACGGGTCGATGAGGATGACGATGCCCGTGACGAAGTGAGAATCGTCGGCGACGCCGCTCGCTGCCATCGCCATGATCGCGGCGGGGTCGAGTCCGGCCTCGAGTCCGGCGCGCATGATCGCGCGGATTCGCACGGCCGTGACGCTTGCTTCGGGCCCGTGGCCCGACACGTCTGCGACGACGATCGCGACGCCGCCCTCTGGGCGAGGGATGGCATCCCACCAGTCGCCGGCCACGACGCCCTCGGCCGACTGGCTCGAGCCAGCGAGGGTGAGTCCGGGCACCGGCTCGAGGGGCGGGCTGGCCAGTTCCGCCTGCATGGCGGCGACGAGCGGCGCATCCTGCACGAGGCCCTCGCGCGCGGCCTGTGCCTCGTCGATCTCGTGCACCAGAGCACGGCGCAGTAGCTCGGCGTCAATGCCGACCTCTCGTAGCTCGGGCGGCCCGACAGGCCGGACGGGTGTCAGATGACCGGTCTCGCGGGTGGCGCGCTGCAGATCCTCGCTCAGGCTGCGCAGCGGCACGAGGACCCACGCCTGAAGCCCGGCAAAGAACGCAGCGAGTCCGCCCAGCACGATCAGGCCGACGAGCACGAGCGTGATGCCGAGGATGCGCGTGAACAGTGCTGCGCCCTGCACGGCCTCGTCGCGTACGTCGTTGATCGACTGGTGGAGTGCGTTGGACGCAGCGGTCATGGCGTCGTACGTGGCCCAGGCCTCGGGCGTGTTGGTCTGACGCATTGCCCGAAGGCGCTTCCCGGCCTCCATGAGTGCGATGACGGGATCCGGATCCGTCTTCACCCAGGCGCGCTGGGTGGAGCGGGCGGTGTCGACCAGTGCCTGCAGCCCGCCGTCGTCCTCCCCGAGGCTCTTGTCGAGCTCGTCGAGCAGTGTCGTGGCGCTGCCGATCGTCTGGCGGTACTCGTCGAGTGACTGGGCCCGCTCGAGCATGATGTAGTCGGACAGTGCTCCGGCCGCGTTTGCCTGATCGAGGGTGAGCGACGCCGAGGTGTCGAGGAGTGGCGTCAGCTTCTCCTGGATGGCGTTGTTGACCGATGCCGACACCGTGTACTGCACGAGCAGGATGAGGCCGAGCAGGACGATGACGGCGAGGGCAGCGCCGGACGCGACGAGGGTCCGCATCCGAAGGGTCACGGCCGAAAGGTTAGTCGTCCCCGCCGCCGCATAGGCTCGCCTTCGTGACGCTCCCCCGGCTCCGTCCCGATATCGGCAGTCTGCCCGCCTACAAGGCGGGGCAGCGTCCAGCCGAGCGCGACGACCTGATCTCCTACAAGATCTCCAGCAACGAGAACCCATTCCCCCCGCTCCCCAGCGTGCTTGCCGCTATCAACCGGGCGGCTCTGGACACCCACCGGTATCCCGACCCGTTCTCCCGGAGGCTTGTCTCGGCGATCGCCGCCCGGTTCGACGTGCCGGAGGAGTCCATCGCCCTCGGAACGGGCAGCGTCGCCGTATGCGGGCAGATCATCGCCGCTGCAGCCGGCCCCGGCGACGAAGTGCTCTACGCGTGGCGGAGCTTCGAGGCATACCCGATCTGGACGCAGATCTCGGGTGCGACGAGCGTGCAGGTGCCCCTTCTGCCGGATGAGCGCCACGACCTCGAGTCAATGCTGGCCGCAGTCACTGATCGCACTCGGGTGATCTTCGTCTGCAACCCCAACAACCCAACCGGTCAGGTCGTCACCACGACCGAACTCATCGACTTCCTCGACAGAGTGCCACGTGACGTCATCGTGGTGCTTGACGAGGCCTACCGCGAGTTCATGGTCGGCGATGACATGCCCGATGGCATGCAGCTCTTCCGTGCGTATCCGAATCTCGTCGTCCTGCGCACGTTCTCAAAGGCCTACGGGCTCGCTGCGCTGCGCATCGGGTTTGCCGTTGCACACGAGACCGTGGCCGAGGCGTTGCGAAAGACGGCAACCCCCTTCGGTGTCTCGACCATCGCGGAGGAGGCGGCGATCGCATCACTCGATGCGGAGGACGAACTGCTCGAGCGGGTGCGGTCATTGGTTGCTGAACGTGAGCGCGTGTGGACGGCGCTGCGTGATCAAGGGTGGCCGGTGCACCGCACGGAGGCGAACTTCATCTGGTTGCGCCTTGATGAGGAATCGCTGGCGTTCACGGCGGCGTGCGAGGAGGCCGGCATCACAGTGCGGCCCTTCGCCGGCGAGGGCGTCCGGATCACCATCGCCGAGACCGAGGCGAATGACCGGGTCATTGCTGTGGCAGCGGAGTTCCGTCAACAGCGAGACTGATGGCCTGCTCAAGGCCGTCGGTCAGGAGCAGCGAGCCGGGAACGCTCAGGTGGGTCTCGTCCTGGTAGACCGGCGTCCCGTCACGATCCGCGGAGCAGGTATCCGTCCCGCACAGTGACGGGTTCGGGTCGAAGACGCTGACCCGGGGGTACGTCGCGGCGAGGCCCTGCTCGACGTCGAGCGCTGGTCGACGATCGGCCTCGGAGTCGGCGCGGGAGATCTCGAACGACTGGCTGCCGAAGGCGGAACTGAGCAGGGACGTGCGATCGGTGTAGCCGGTCATCTCCGGCACAGCGCCGATGATGAGGACGGGAATCCCGGCCGCGCTGAGATCGCTGACGACCGCCTCGAGTCCGCGCTTCCAGAGCGCTGCTGCCTCATCGACACTGGCTGCCTTACTGCCATCGTCACGTGCTGCGGTCCGCCATTCCCACTCCGGGTGGACATAACCCGCAGACCGGTTGGCTATTACGACGGCCGCGGGATGCTCGGCCAGGGCGTACTCGACGATCTCCCGCTGCCACGCGCGGCAGGGGTAGTTGTGCACCCCACTGGATTCGCGGCCGAGGAAGGGGCAACCGGTGTGGCTGGTCACGATCGTGTCGAGGCCAAGCCGTTCCGCAGCGGCAATCACGCCGTCGGCCAGGGCGTACGCCTGCGAGTCGCCGACAAGGAGCACGGTGCCGGTGGCATTCGCCGGCCCGAAGCGGCAGGCCTGCGGGAGCAGGTCGGTGTTGACGCAGCCGGCCTTCACTGCAGCGTGCTGGGAGCGCAGGCTCCCGCCCTCGCCGCCCGCGGCCTCGCCGTCGGCAACGGCATCCGCTGGGGGTGCGGTCGTGGGCATGGGCTCGGTTCCGGAAGGCGTCGCACCGTTCGTCGGCTGCACGCCTGTGCTGGCATCGGGGACCGGCTGCGGGACAGGTTCGGTGATACCCCATCCGCTGTTGGCACCGATCAGCAGCACGAGACACGCGGCGATCGGCACGCCGATCGTGCCCGCGATCAGCCCCGTGGTGCGTATGCGCGAGCGAGGACGAATACGTCGCAGGGGCTGCTCGACGAACCGGTAGGACAGCAGCGCTGGGACCACCGAGACCGCGGCGGCAATCACGAGCGCCAGTGGGCGGTTGGGGAACAGGAGCGCGGCGAACACGATGAGCGGCCAATGCCACAGGTACCAGGAGTAGGAGATGTCACCGATGCCGACCATGGGCCGCGTGGAGAGCGCGCGAGTGACACCAACGGTGTGGTGCAGCCCGGCAAGGATGAGCAGCACGGTTCCGATCACGGGGATCAGTGCGACGAGGCCCGGGAATGGCTGGCTGTCGTGGATGACGAAGGCAGACAGCAGCAGCAACGTCGCTCCGAGGTAGCCCAGCAGTCGCGCAACGGTGGCCGTCATCGCCGTGAGACGAGACATGCTGAGCGCGAGCACTGCCCCCGCGGCGAACTCCCAGGCTCGGGTTATCGACGAGTAGAACGCGAAGGACTCTGCACCGCCGAAGTAGGTCGTCACACCTTCGCCGAAGGTGCTGCCGAAGGACCACAGGACCGACAGAGCGAACGAACCGGCACCGATGGCCAGCACGATGGTCATGGGTGCGGCGAGGGCGCGCGCCCTTCGGCGAGCAAGCAGCCATCCGCAGACCAGCAGCGCGGGGAACACGAGATAGAACTGCTCCTCCACGGAGAGTGACCAGGTGTGGAGAAGTGGATTGGTGGTGGCGTTGTCGGCGAAGTAGTTTCCGGCGGCGTGGCCGATGACGTAGTTCGCCGACAGCAGCATCGCGCCGATGCCCGTGCGCGCGGTGGTCTGCTGCGCTCCGAAGGGGTTCTGCAGGAGGATCGAGGCGAGCGCGACCACCGCCACGACGAGTGCCAGTGCCGGCGTGAGGCGGAGGAATCGGCGCAGATAGAAGTGCGCAAACCCGATGCGCCCGTGCTCCGCCCATTCGCGCATGAGCATGGCGGTGATCACGAACCCGGAGATGACGAAGAAGACGTCGACGCCGACGAATCCGCCGGGCACCGGCAGATGAGCGTGGAAGGCGATGACGAGCAGGACGGCGATGGCGCGGAGCCCCTGGATGTCAGCGCGGCGACGCGCAGGCGCCATGGCTAGCGCCGCTCGCCGGTCACCACGAGCGCCACCCCTCCGACGACAACCGTGAGGCCGACGATGACATCGGCAGTGATCGCCTCACCGATGATCAGGAAGCCGAGCAGCACGGCGACAACGGGGTTCACGTAGGCATACGTGGATGTGAGTGACAGCGGCGCATGGCCGAGCAGCCAGGTGTAGGCGGTGTACCCAGCGATGGAAGCAACGATCAGGTAGGCCCATGCCCACCACGAGTTCGTGGACACCTGCTCAAGGTGCAGGCGCTCACCGCGCAGTGCCCCGGCGCCGAGAAGTGCGGCACCAGCGAAGAGCATCTCGTAGGTCGTCGTGACGAGAGTGTTCTTCGGGAAGACGTAGCTCGTCGACCGGAAGGAGAAGAAGGCCCAGCAGAAACTGGAGAACATCAGGGCGACGGACCACAGGACGACGTCGCCGTCCCCCCCGGCCACCGGGCGCGTCCCGCCGGGGATGAGCATCAGGACGAGCCCGATCATGCCGACGGCCACGCCGATAAGGGTCAGGCGAGCTGGCTGGTCGCCCGCGCGCATGCGCAGCAGGATCACCCAGAGGGGCATCACGGCGATAAGGAGTGCGGTCACCCCGCTCGGCACGTAGCGCTCGGCCATCGAGACGGTGCCGATGCCGACGCCCAGCAGCGCCACGCCCATCGTGGCAACCGACCGCAGCTGCTCGCGGCTGATCGCGAAGAACCGGGGTCCGCGCAGGATGACGAGTATCCCCCCGAGGACAAGCGCCGCCACGAGGAACCGGAACCCGTTTGCCAGCATCGGGGGCATAGAGGTGCCGACCACGGCGATGCCGAGGTAGGTCGAGCCCCAGATCAGCCACAGCGCCACGAGGGGACCCCAGATGGCGAGCCCCGAGGAGCGTGTCGCCCCTCGGAGATCGATGACTGTCACGGCGCTCACTGTGCCATCCCCTCATGGGGCGGCCGTGAGCAGTCCCAAGTCAGGACGAAGGTCCCGTTACAAACGGACTCACGCCGCGCGTGTCCGGCTGATCGAGGAGAAGAATGGCGCGCAGAAAGCGAAGGCCTAGGCCCCCGCATCACATGTCTGCCTCACGGCAACCGAGGAAGAAGGACAGCGACCATGGGTGCGCTCCAACTCTCCCAGTGGCAGTTCGGTATCACCACCGTCTACCACTTCCTGTTCGTCCCGCTGACTCTCGGAACGGTCTGGCTGGTGGCCGGTTTCCAGACAGCATGGGTCCGCACCGGCAAGGTCAAGTACCTGCAGCTCACGAAGTTCTTCGGGAAGCTCTTCCTGATCAACTTCGCGATGGGCGTCGTGACCGGCATCGTGCAGGAGTTCCAGTTCGGCATGAACTGGTCCGAGTACTCGCGGTTCGTCGGCGACGTCTTCGGAGCTCCGCTCGCCATGGAGGGCCTGCTGGCCTTCTTCCTTGAGTCGACGTTCCTGGGGCTGTGGATCTTCGGCTGGGATCGCCTCCCGAAGAAGCTGCATCTGGCCACCATCTGGCTCGCAGCGGCAGGCACCGCCTTCTCCGCGTACTTCATCCTCGCGGCCAACGCCTTCATGCAGCACCCGGTGGGCTTCGAGCTCGACCCCGAGACGGGTCGCGCGGTGCTCAACGACATCTTCGCGGTGCTGTTCCAGAACACCGCCTACATCGCCTTCTTCCACACCCTGGCCTCGTCCTTCCTGGTCTCCGGTGCGGGCGTCGCCGCGGTGAGCGCCTGGATGATCATGAAGAATCGTCAGGTCGAGGTGTTCCGCCCCGCAGCCAAGTTGGGTGCCTGGGTCATCCTCGTCTCGGCCGTCCTCGTCTCCGTCAGTGGCGACATGGATATGAAGGTCATGGTCGCCCAGCAGCCGATGAAGGTTGCTGCCGCCGAGGCCCTGTACACCACCCAGACGAACGCGCCGTTCAGCATCCTGAGTGTCGGCGACCTGTCTGGCGACTCCGCGACCACGATCATGGAGGTGCCCGGCCTGCTCTCCTGGCTGGCTACGGGCAGCGTCTCCGGCGAAGTCCAGGGCATCAACGACCTGCAGGCCCAGTACCTCGCCGAGTACCCTCAGTTCGGCCCGGACATGAACTTCGTGCCCTACGTGCCCGTGACCTACTGGGGCTTCCGCCTGATGATCGGCCTGGGCATGCTCGCCGCCCTGTACGCACTGCTCGTGCTG
>CAJAKT010000341.1 GCA_903940375.1 uncultured bacterium
CGACGGTCTGGTGCTCGTGGCGACACCGTCCCTGGTACGTGTAGCCCAGTCGCTGCTTCAGATTCCAGGTGCGCTCGTGGAAGACGGAGGGGTCGGCCGGGTGGGCAGCGGGGTTCCGCACATATGCCTGCCACATCGTCCACCAGGAGGTCATCTCCTCGACGATGTCACTGTGGAGCCACCAGCATCCGTAGGGGAACTGCTCGGTGGTGAATCCCCAGTGGGCCACGGCCCATGTGAGGAAGTCGGTGAGGGCATCGAATGTCATTGCGTACTCGTCGTCGAGCATGCCGTGCCAGTTGACGGGTCCGCTGGGCTCGTCCGCCTCACCCTCGCCGTCTGCCGTGGGCTGTGGCCGTGCTGCATGACGGCCGTGCACCTGGGCGGACGCCTTGCCCTGGGCCAAGGGAGTGATGCCGTCTTCGATCACCGACGCACTCACGGCGCTCCTCCTTCTCCGTGCTTGGCAGCTTGGGTGAGGCGGCCGAGGTGCCAACATCCGCAGGAAGGACACCGGTACGCGCGCCGCGAACTTCCGGGGTGGTGTCGGCGCATGGCGCGGGCTTGGCGGCGGGTGTCGTAGCCGCGTTTGCCGGTCGGGCACATCACCCGTCACCTTTCAGGATCTGGTTCTCGATGTCGGCCTGCTGGCGTGCGACGTGCTTGGCGTCCCGGCGGTGGGTCCATGGGCGCAGCCGCAGGGGGAAGGGGTCGGCCTGGGATAGCAGCATGACGGCGGAGCCGAAGGGGATGGAGCGGATCGCGTCGGGGGGCAGGATCGGGACCTTGCGCAGGCTGCTGGAGGTCGTAGCGCCGGTGTCGATGGCGAGGGCGTGAGCGGAACCGCTGGTGGTGGCGTACCAGTCGTCGCGTTCGCCGATCAGGTTCGAGATGTCGCGGCAGTCGTCGGCGTCGTCCGAGCCGCCGAGGATGAGCTTGATCTGGCTGGCGGAGAACACGGTGGAGGCGTCCTCGTCGCCATAGCGGGAGCGGACCTGGGCGAGGGTCTGGAAGATCGGGATGATCGTCAGCGACTGCCCGCGGCCGTCGGCGAGCAGGTTCGGCAGGGAGGGAATCGGAGCGACGTTGGCGCACTCGTCGAGCAGGAACAGCACGGGCGGGTCCATGCGTCCGCCGGGGGATCGGGCGGCGGTGCGGCGGGCGACGTAGGCGATGTCCTCGATCAGGGCCGACACCAACCCGGCGGATGCGCCAGCGCCGCGGTCGGTGGCCAGGCAGTAGAGGGTGCCGGTGTCGCGCAGCAGCGACGCTGCGGTGACCGCCGGTCGCGTCGGCGACGGGGTGAGGGCGGCACGAACAGTGGGCAAGGACAGCGGCGTGATCGCGGAGGACACGACGCTCATCACTGATCCGACAAACCGGGGGTCGGCGTTGTGGATGAGGCCGCGCAGGCGGTCGTCCCAGGTGGGGCAGGCGTCCGGGTGGTTCTCGAGGATCGCCAGGGCGGTGTCCATGGCGTGGGGGGACTGCATCCATCGGTAGGCGGTGTCGATGCTGGTGCCGTTGAGGGCGGCGGCGTGCAGGACGCATTCGAGGACGGTCTTGGCGTGCCCCCGCCACACGGCGTTCTCCCCGCTGCTGGTGATGCGGGTGTTCGCGGCGAGGGCCTCG
>CAJAKT010000342.1 GCA_903940375.1 uncultured bacterium
CGTCCAGTCGGATGACTTCCCAGGAGTCCTTGTTCTGAAGTGCGTCGGGGACGACTCGCTTGACGGTGCCCGATGCGGTCGCGAGTGCCAGGCCGCCGGACTCGTCAAGGGTGGTCAGGCACAGCGGCTGCTCGCCCGGCGGCAGGTCGACGAACGCGCCCAGAGGTGCCCCGGCAGAGAGTGCGGGCACACCCGACACAGCCGGCATCGCCGGCAGGTCGATAGCCCGCAGGCGGATGAGGCGACCAGCGCTCGTGACAAGTCCGAACTCGCCCCGCGAGGTCGCAGGAATGGCGCTGACGATGACATCGTGAGACGCACGCTGGTCGTGCGCGGAGTCGCCAGCGGCGCTGGTGTCGGGGGTGCGCGCCAGCAGGCCGGTGCTCGAGAGCAGCACCACACAGGGCTCGTCATGCACTTCCAGCGGAACGGCCGCGGTGACCGGCGTGGCGGATGCCTCCATCAGCAGGGTGCGCCGCGGTGTCGCGTGCGACTGGGCAACGGATGCGAGCTCGTCGGAGACGGCTGCCCGCAGGACGTTCTCGTCGTCCAGGAGTTCGGTGAGTGCGGAGATCTCGCGTCGCAGTTCGTCGCCCTCCTTCTCCAGCTCTATCCGGGAGAACCGGGTCAGCCGGCGGAGCGGCATGTCGAGAATGTACGTAGCCTGCGTCTCGGAGAGGTCGAAGACGCTCATGAGCCGGTCCTTGGCGGCAGCCGCGTCATCGGACTCTCGGATGAGCTGGATCACCTCGTCGATGTCGAGGATCGCGACCAGCAAGCCTTCGACGAGGTGAAGGCGGGCCTCGGCCTTCGTGCGGCGGAAGGCACTGCGACGACGCACGACGATGAGTCGGTGATCGATCCAGACCCGCAGCATCTGCATCAGGCCAAGGGTCTGCGGCTGTCCGTCGACAAGGGCAACGGCGTTGACGTTGACCGCATCCTCCATCGGCGTCATCTTGAACAGGTGCTCCAGCACCGCCTCGGGGTGGAAGCCGTTCTTGATCTCGATCACCAGATGAAGTCCGCTGTCGCCATCGGTCAGGTCGACGACATCGCTGATGCCCTGGAGCTTCTTGGACAGGACGGCGTCCTTGATGCGGTCGATGACCCGCTCAGGCCCGACGTTGAAGGGCAGCTCGGTCACGATGATGCCGCGACGTCGGGGAGTGATCTGCTCGACGCGGGTGCGGGCTCGCACCTTGAAGCTGCCGCGACCGGTCTCGTATGCGTCGCGCACCCCGTCGAGGCCGATGATCACACCGCCGCCGGGGAAGTCGGGGCCGGGAATGAACGTCATGAGGGTCTCGAGCGTGGCGTCGGGATTGTGCAGCAGGTGGCGCGCGCCGTTGAGAACCTCGCCGATGTTGTGCGGCACCAGGTTCGTGGCCATTCCGACGGCGATGCCGGAGGCGCCGTTGACGAGCAGGTTTGGGATTGCGGCGGGCAGGACCTCAGGCTCGGTCTCGCGCCCGTCGTAGTTGGGACCGAAGTCAACGACGTCCTCGTCGAGACCGGCTGTCATATCCATCGCGGGAGTGGCTAGCCGAGCCTCGGTGTAGCGCATGGCGGCCGGACCGTCATCGAGTGAGCCGAAGTTGCCGTGGCCATCGACCATGGGCAGCCGAAGCGTGAATGGCTGCGCCATGCGGACGAGGGCGTCGTAGATGGCGGAGTCACCGTGCGGATGCAGCCGGCCCATGACCTCGCCGACGACGCGGGCGCTCTTGACGTGTCCGCGCTCGGGGCGCAGGCCCATCTGGGCCATCTGGAACAGGATGCGCCGCTGGACCGGCTTGAGGCCGTCACGTGCATCCGGCAGGGCGCGGGCGTAGATGACGGAGTAGGCGTACTCGAGGAAGGAGCCGCGCATCTCGTCGGAGACATCGACGTCGACGATGCGGCCGTGACCGGGTGCCTCGGCGTTGCGCGTCGTGCGGCGTGCCATGGATTCCTCTCATAGATCGATCCGCGGGAAGCGGATCGGGCTGCGTGCCTGATTCTGTCGCGTCAGCGCACCAGAGGGCCCGCACCGACACGGCCAACGGCCCGTGCGGCGAGGCGCTGACCCTCGGATACGGACATCGCGAGGGACGAACCGGCCAGCCAGGCCGGCAGGAAGCCGGCCGTGAAGGCGTCTCCGGCTCCGGTCGTGTCGACCACGTCATGTCGGGGTGCCGGCTCGGCGACGTGGCCGTGGGCATCCCTGGCGAGTACGCCACGTGCACCGATCTTGACCACGACGGTCGGCACGAGGTCGATCAGTTCGTCCACACCCTCGTGTGGATCCTCGCGCCCGCTGAGCACCGCCGCCTCGTTCTCGTTCGCGAGCAGGAGGTGGAAACGGGGGAGCAGGTCGAGGAACATCGGCAGGTTTGCCCGCAGGGGGGCCGCCGAGGCCGGGTCGAGGCTGCGGGATGCTCCAGCGGCGACGGCCAGGTCCAGCACGGCGAGGCCGACGGCGGTGGTTGCCGGATTCATCAGGGTGTAGCCGGACAGATGGACGTGGGAGTCCGCGGTGATGATCTCGCGGAGGGGCTCCACGATGAGTGCAGCGTTCGCCCCTGAGTCGGGGAACATCGTTCGCTCACGTCGTCGGTCGACGATGACAACACAGGTACCAGTCGGGTGCGTGGGGGATGTCTGGAGCCGGACGTCGACACCCGCGGAGACGAGTTCCGCGCGAATACCGGATCCGAACTCGTCATCGCCCACGCAACCCACGAGTGTCACGGGCTTACCGTCGATCGCCATCCATGCCGCCGTGTTCGCCGCAACCCCGCCGGGCTGCAGGGTGATGTTCGCCGGGGTGTCGGATGCGTAGGCGATATCGCTGTCGATGACAGCGGTCACGTCCATCATGACGTCACCAATGACGATGCATCTGCTGGCCATGGGTCGCTAGGAATTCGGCTGGGTGTCGGCAACCGCGATGCGCGCGGCCAGTTCGGCATTGCGGACGATGATCTGCTCGTTGACGATGAGGCTGGCCCCATGCGACGCGCGGTGGAAGTGGTCAAGCAGGAACGGAGTGACGTCCTTGCCCGTGATGTTGCGAGCGGAGGCGAGCCGCAGCCCCTCCTCGAGGACCTGGTCGTGCACGTCCGGATCCAGCTGCTCCTCGATGGGCAGGGGGTTCGCCACGACGAGCGCCGACGGAATCCGCAGTCGTCCACGCGCATGCATGACATCGGCGACATCCTGCGCGGTGTCGACGGACCAGTCGACGGCGAAGCCGGAGTCGGTGAGGTAGAAGCCGGGGAAGCGGTGTGTCCCGAAGCCGAGGACTCCGACATTCAAGGTCTCGAGGCGCTCGAGGGTGGCACCGACGTCGAGGATCGACTTCACTCCGGAGCAGACGACGGTCACGGGGGTCACGGCGAGCGTGTTGAGGTCTGCGGACTCGTCCCAGCTGTCACGAGCCTCGCGATGGACACCGCCCAGGCCCCCGGTGGCGAAGACGCGGATGCCGACGAGCGCAGCGAGGTGACTGGTCGCCGCGACCGTGGTGGCACCGCTGCCGCCGCGACTGATCAGCGTGGCGATGTCGCGGACGCTGACCTTGACGACATCGTCGCGATTGGCGACCTGGTCGAGCGCCCTCTCATCGAGGCCGACGTGAACACAGCCGTCGAGGATGGCGATCGTCGCGGGCACCGCACCCCGGGACCGCACGATGTCCTCGACCTCAGCCGCAACCCGCAGGTTCTCGGGCCGGGGGAGGCCGTGGCTGATGATCGTGGACTCCAGGGCTACGACGGCAGTACCCGCAGCCAGGGCGTCTTGGACCTCTTCGGTGACCGTGATCAGGTCAGGCTCGCTTGTCACGGCTCGACCCTACCCGCGAGCCGCCGCGGGGCGCACGCGCCGGGGTCGCCTTCGAGGGGTCGAAAGGCGACAGAATGGGCACGTGACGGAATCGGGTTACCCGCTGGAGTGGGAGGCAGACGTCCTGCTACGTGACGGGCATCCGGTCCGACTCCGCCCGATCGGGCCTGACGACGCTGCGGGGCTGCGGCGTTTCCACTCGTCGCTCTCGGCCCAGACCGTCTACTTCCGGTTCTTCTCGGCCAAGCCGGAACTCACAGATGCCGATGTTGAGTACTTCACGCATGTCGACCATCAGTCGCGGGTTGCCCTGATCGTGCTCGATCAGGGTGAGATCTGCGGCGTCGGGCGGTTCGACGCCCTCGGCGACGGCAGCGCCGAGATCGCATTCATCATCCGCGACGATCTGCAGGGACTCGGCCTTGGCTCGATACTTCTCGAGCACCTCGCGGCCGCGGCGCGCGAGCGGCACGTCACCAGGTTCGTCGCCGAGGTCCTGCCCGCGAACAGTCGGATGCTGGCGACCTTCCGCGAGGCCGGCTACGAACTGTCACAGCACCGCGAGGAAGACGTCATCGCGGTCTCGTTCGAGATCGAGCCGACGGCATCGAGCACTGCGGTCACGGCCGGACGGGAGCACCGTGCGGAGGCGCGATCCGTGCAGCGACTGCTGCAGCCGCGCTCCGTGGCCGTGGTTGGGGCATCGCGCACTGCTGGTGGCCTGGGACACCTGCTGCTGGAGAATCTCGTGGCCGGGGGCTTCGCCGGCGACCTTGTCGCCGTGCACCCCATCGCCGACACGATCGCAGGAGTGCGGTGCGTGCGGTCGTTGGCTGACGCGGGTGCGGATATCGATGTTGCCGTCGTGGTCGTGCCGGCAGACGCGGTGGCGGACGTCATGGCTGACGCGGCTGCGGCCGGAGTGCATGCGCTGGTCGTGGTCTCTGGCGGATTCGGTGATGCCGGGCCGGAAGGTCTCGCGCTACAGGCAGATCTCGTTGCCACAGCGCATGCGTCGGGCATGCGTGTCGTGGGGCCCAATGCGCTGGGCCTGATCAACACGTCTCCTGATGTACGGCTCAACGCCTCTCTCGTGACACGCATGCCCGACGTCGGGCGAGTCGGCTTCTTCTGTCAGTCCGGTGCCCTGGGGTCGACAATCCTCGAGCGGTTCAGTGAGCGCGGGCTCGGCCTGTCCACCTTCGTCTCGGCTGGCAACCGTGCAGACATCTCCGGCAATGATCTCCTGCAGTACTGGGAGGAGGACCCGAGCACGGATCAGGTCCTGCTGTATCTGGAGTCGATCGGCAATGCGCGCAAGTTCGCCAGGCTCGTGCACCGGATGGCGCATGTGAAGCCAGTGGCGATGGTGAGAACGGGCGGGTCCGGGCAAGCGCACCCGCTCGGGCACGCCGTTGCGAGCACGGGGCTCATGCAGCGCGATGTCGACCAGATTCTCGCGGCGTGCGGGCTCATCGTGGTCGACAACGTCGATGCGCTCATCGACGTCGGGCGCGTTGCGACGGCCCAGCCGCTTCCTGCGTCACCCGGCGTTGCCATCGTCGGCAACAGCGACGCGCTGGCCGTGCTGGCGGTCAATGCCCTGTCGCGGACGAGACTGCACGCGGCCGCATCGCCTGTCACCTTTGCGCGACGTGAGTCAGCAGATGCGTTCGAGTCGGGTGTGCGTGCGGCAATGGCAGACCCGGCCGTGGGCTCGGTCCTGGCTATCTATGTACCCGCCGCCGAGCTCGATGCCGACGCTTCGATCAGAGCTGCGCTGCGGGCCTGTGCCGAGTGCGGCAGGGATGCAGGCAAGCCCGTGGTCGCGGTGATGCGGCGTGACGCACGTCTCGATGACTACGGAATCCCGGCCTTCGAGGACGTGGAGGCCGCTGTTCATTCACTCGAGGCACTCACCTGGCTCGCGGAATGGCGGGTCGTGGACACCCGCGCGAGTGCCGAGGTGACGACATGGCACGACCATCCTGGTGGCACGCCGACTCTTGAGCCGGGCACGATCGCAGGTGAGCCGGCAGCACGGCTCCTCTCCGAGGCGGGATCGTCACGGGTGTCCATCGATCCGGAGTCGCCCGGGACCATTGGCTGCCGGATCAGGCTGGTGGAGGACCCGCTGTTCGGTCCGGTGGTGATCGTGTCCGTTGACGATCCCGTTGCGGAGGCGCTCGACGACCGTGCCTGCCGTCTCGCGCCCGTCACGGTCGTGGCCGCACGCGACATGCTGAGCAGCGTGGCTGCCCGTGATGTCGCGGTGCAGGCGGACATGGACCGTGAGGCGGCTTTCACGGCGCTTGCGCAGGTGATCAGCGACGTGAGCCGTCTGCACAATCTGCTGCCCGGGGTGACGTCAGCGGATCTGCGGCATGTCAATGTCCGGCCGGGCGGTGTCGTGGTACTCGGCGACGTCGCCATCGCAGTCTCGGACCAGGCCGTTGTTGCGGATCCGACCGCCCGCCGCCTGTGACCGCGCCCCCGCTGGCTGATCCGATCAGCCCGGTTGTACGCAGGATCCTGCTGGGCAACACCCTGTCGGCGATCGGCAGCGGGATGACCGTCCCGTTGCTGATCGTGTACCTCGGTCAGGTGCGTGGACTCGGGACGGGCATCGCTGGTCTTGTCGTCGCCTACATGGCGGTCGTATCCCTTGTTGTCATGCCGGCCACAGGCATCGTCGTCGACCGGTTCGGACCGCGCCCCGCCCTCATCGGCGGCCTGCTCACCGAAGCCGTCGGCGTGGCCCTGCTTACGCAGGTGGAATCGACCGCCACGGCATTCGCCGTCGCAACCGTCGTGTCACTCGGTGCATCGTTCACCTGGAGTCCGCAATCGGCACTGCTGGGACGCCTGACAACGACGGAGGAACGCCAGCGGGTATTCGGGATCCAGTTCATGCTCCTGAACCTGGGCATCGGGATCGGCGGCATTGTCGCGGCCCTCGTCGTGGACGTGACGTCGACATCAACGTTCACGATCCTCTACGTCGCTGATGCCCTGACGTACCTGTTGTATGTCGGCGTACTCCTCACCCTCCGCGGCATCGGGGTCGGCCCCGCGCCCGCCGTCGAAGGGGCTCCCGAGGATGCGGGCTACCGCGATGTCCTGCGCGATCGCGTTCTGCTCCGAATCGCGATCCTCGCCCTCGTGCTGCTGACGTGCGGATACGGCTCCCTCGAGGTCGGAATGCCGGTCATCATCACCGTCGTCAACGGCCTGCCGGTCTCGTGGGTCGCGATTGCCTTCACGGTGAACACCGGCACCATCGTCGTCATGCAGCTCGGGGTGCTCCGCCTGATCCGTGGTCGGTCGCGCAGCAGGCTGATGGCTCTCGTCGCCGTCCTGTGGGCACTCTCGTGGCTCATTCTGGGCGCTTCGGGTCTCTTGCCGGTCGCCCTGGCCATCGTCGCCATCTGCCTGTCCACTCTGGTGTTCGCGGTGGGCGAGACGCTGTGGGCACCGATCATGCCGGCGATCGTCAACGACCTCGCACCCGACCATCTGCGCGGCCGGTACAACTCCGTGCAGAGTCTCGTGTGGGGGATCTCGGGTGCACTCGGGCCCGGACTGGCCGGGCTGCTGCTCGGAGCCGGTCTGGTCGGGCTGTGGATCCCGCTCGTCGTGGTCGGCTGCCTCGGTGCCGGGGTACTCGCGCTGGGCCTGCGTTCGCACCTGACACCTGCACTCGACGGACGTGCGGGGGACGCGGGGCCGTGAGGGGTGGAAGGATGCTGTCATGACGGATTCCGCCATCGGGCAGCAGTTGCGCAAAGACATCCAGAAGTCGGGCTACTACCCGGACCTCGTCGCCGATGCCCTCGACACCGCCCTTGCCGGGGAGTCCCTGCACTCGTACGTGGTTCATCATGAGGCAACCTTCGATCGTGACGAGCTCCGTCGCCATGTCACCGTGCTCGCCCTGACCCCGACCAGGCTGATCGTCGGGCATACCGACGAGCACCCTGCAGATGACGTGAACCCGCGGCCGTCGGCATCGGCATCGACCGAGGCGGTCCGGATCGAGCGCGTCGACTCCGTCGTCGTCACCCGCGTCGTCACCGACCCCGCCAGCCATCAGGCAGGTGGGGCTGCAGCAGAGGTGGTCCTCACGATCGGCTGGGGTGCCGTCAGCCGTATCGACCTGGAGCCTGCGGCCTGCGGTGATCCGCAATGCGATGCCGACCATGGCTACACCGGCACAGCAAGCAACGACGACCTCTCCGTGCGCGTCTCCGAGGTTGCCGATGGGGCGGGCGTCGTGCGTCAGGTCCTGGCTTTCGCGTCGGCGCTGTCGCAGGCCACGGCAGACCGCGCGCGCTGACCGGTGAGCGCAGGTATCACGGCGGGGCCGAGCCTCGCCGATGTCGGTACGTCGGCTGCGGCAGCGATCGGGGTGGCCGGTTGCAGTGACCGACTGGGCATCGGGTCCTGCCGACAGGTGGTGGTCTGCCTGATCGACGGCCTGGGCTGGGCCTCGCTGTTGGACAACCAGCATCTGGCACCGCGCCTTGCAGGCATGTCCGGCGCACCGATCCGAGCGGTCTTCCCGACGACGACACCCGTCGGCCTCGGGTCGCTGGGCACCGGACTGCTGCCCGGCGGGCATGGCCTCGTCGGCGCCGCCTTCCGCTATCCCGAGACCGGTGATCTCCTGACGCCGCTGCACTGGGGCGGTGATCCCGTACCGGTCGCGGTGCAGCCGGAGACGACGGTATTCGAGCGGGTGGCTCGTGCAGGGATGCGCATGACGACGGTGTCGCCGGGTGCCTACCGTGATTCGGGGCTCACCCGCGCGGTGCTGCGCGGTGCGGCGTACGCGGCGGCCGAGGACATCGATGCTCGCGTTGCCGCGGTCACCGGAGCTCTCGCGCACGACGAGGGATCGTTCACGTACGTCTACTGGCCCGAGCTTGATCGCATCGGGCATGAGTTCGGTGTCGACAGCGACGCCTGGCGCGATGCGCTTGGCCGGGTGGACCTGCTGGTCGGCCGACTCCTCGATGCCCTCGTCCCCGGATCGTCCCTGGTGGTGACGGCCGATCATGGGATGGTGGACTGCCCGGTCGATGCGCGGATCGCCCTCGAGGAGAGTCCGGTTCTGATGGCCGGCATCGACCGCATCGCCGGTGAGCCCCGCGCTCGTCATCTCTACGTGGCGGCCGGAGCGGCGGGTGACGTCCAGCTCGCCTGGCGCTCGGTCCTCGGCGACCGGGCAACCGTCCTGACTCGCGAGGAACTCATCGATGGGGGCTACTTCGGCCCCGTCGACGATGCACTCGTCGAGCGGATCGGCGATGTGATGGCAATCGCCCACGGCAGCACCCTGCTCGCCAGTCGGTTCGACAGCACGGTGTCGCGGCTGCTCGGCCAGCACGGCGGCCTAACGGGTGCCGAGGTCGACATTCCGGCGCTCGTGCAACGGGTGCCCTGATGTCTGGCACGATGTGCGCGTGTCGGAACTGATCTTCTACGCCGGGACCATGGACTGCGGCAAGTCCACCCTGGCCCTGCAGACCGACCACAACCATTCCTCGCGCGGCCGTTCCGGCGTGGTCTTCACCCGCCTGGACCGTGCGGGGGAGTCGGTCCTCTCGAGCAGGCTGGGACTTGAAGTGCCTGCCGTGGAAGTCAGTGAAGCCCTCGATCTGCGCGCCTATGTGGTCGAGCAGCTGTCCGGCGGCGCGCGCATCGACTACCTCATCTGCGACGAGGCCCAGTTCTACACCGAGGATCAGGTCGACCAGCTGGCGGCGATCGTCGACGAGCTGGGCATCGATGTGTACGCGTTCGGCATCATGACCGACTTCCGCACGCGTCTGTTCCCCGGCTCGGCGCGTCTGGTGGAGCTGTCGGATCGCGTGCAGGTGCTCCAGGTGGAGGCCTTGTGCTGGTGCGGGTCACGGGCGATCCACAATGCCCGCACTGTCGACGGCGAGATGGTCGTCGAGGGCAGTCAGGTGCTGGTGGGGGACACGACCACGGAACGCAGTCACGATGTCGCGTACGAGGTGCTGTGCCGAACGCACTATCGATCTCGGACGACGGCGGCCAGCTCGCAGCGGGCGCACATCTCGCCGACGCCGCTTCCGTTCGGCTAGGGCTGGTCGTCGGAGCGCGTGGCTCCGAAGAGGATCTCGTCCCAGCTCGGCACGCTCGCACGACCCTTGCGCGGGGCCTTGGGCTTGCGGGCCGCAGGCTTCTTCGCCGCGGGAGCCGGTTCGGTGACCTCGGGAACCGGGCTGCTCGGGTGCGGAATCGCGACCGTGGGAGCCGAATGATGGATCTGCTCCACCGGCGCTTCCACTGCGGGCTCGTCGTCCACGCTCGGCTCGTCGTCGGCATCCGGCACGGCGACGAGATAGGGACGGGAATCAACCGTCTCCTCGCGAACAACCGGAATCTCCGCGACAAGGTCAAGGGCCTCGGCAATATCGAGCTCGGCATCGGGCACCGAGACTGGCCGGGCACCCATCAGGGCACGCGCATCATCGTCAAGGGGATGCAGATTTCGGCCGGCGTGGTCATAGGACCACAGCGCGGTGTGTGCGCCATCCAAGTCGCGGTACGTCGCGGAGACAATCCACTTGCCGTCCTCGCGGCGCAGGGCATCCCACGCGATCGCGTCTTCGGACGTTGAGCCGATGGCCGCCTGAGCAGCCTCAAGGAGGGTTGCCCCGCCGCCGGAACGACGGACCTCGACCACCTGCGCCTGCTCGGCGATGAAGGCGCGCTCGGCAAGCAGGGGCTCGGCGTAGCGGAGCACCTTGTCGAGTGGCCAGCCGGTCTCGGACGCGATGACATCGGCCGAGTCGCCGCCGCGAACCCGAGCCTGGACTTCCCGAGGGCTGAACGTTTGCAGGGCCATCTCCAACTGCCGTGAAAGGTCGTGTTCGGTCACCGCGGCAATGCGCGGGTCGTTCGCTACGACGAACTTAGCGCCTTTGCCATCGGAAAGGACGACCCCGTCCCCATTCGGGGTGGTCCCGATGATGGTGAGCCGCTTCATGATGTCTCCCGATCGCTCGTGGCGCCCTGCGGATCGTCGACGATTCCCCCGGCCGTCGGACCGGGCATCGGGTCGCCGACCCACGTCACTGCCGGCAGCGGCTGGGGCCGGCCGACGGATGCCTTCCGCAGGACGGGCTGCCCAAGTGCGGCGACGGCGAAGGAGGTGACGGCGCTGACGATGGGCAGGACGAAGGCCCAGCTCGTGCCATGGGCATCGACGATGGCGCCGCTGAGCGTCGTGCCGGCCGCGAACCCGATGGCCAGACCCGAGTTCGCCCACGTCAGGCCCTCGGTGAGCAGGGCCGCCGGCACGAGGCGCTCGGTGAGCGAGAACGCGGCGATGAGTGACGGAGCGACCGCCATGCCGGCGATGAAGGTTGTCACCGTCAGGAGCGGGATCGAGTGGACGAAGGGTGCCGGGACGAGCACCAGCGCCATGATGCCGGTCAGGATGACGAGCTGCTGGGCCAGCGGCCGCCGCCAGTGGCGCGAACCGAAGACGATGCCAGCCAGCATCGAGCCGAACGCCCAGAGGCCGAGGACGAGGCCGGAGGCCCCTGACTGCCCCGCGTCCTGGGCGAAGGCGACGACCGCCACCTCGTAGGAGCCGAAGACACCCCCGACGCCGATCGCGGCAATCACCACATAGACCATCCCGGGCTGCGCCAGGGCGTTCCTGTCGCGACGGGTGGTGCCCGCATCGCTTTCGGCGGAACGACGACCCGATGGAGCGGGCTGGGTGGATCGCTGCAGGGCAAGGAGGAGTCCGCCGGTCAGCCCGAAGACGGCCGCGACGATCAGGGGCGTGGCCAGCCCGACCTGAAAGGCCAGGAACGCGGTGAGCAGTGGGCCCATGGTGAAGATCAGCTCGTCGACCACGCTCTCCAGCGCGAACGCGCTGCGCAGACGGTCGGCGTCGGGTGCGGCGTAGGCCCAGCGGGCCCGCACCATCGAGCCGATCGCGGGCTGCGTGGCGCCGGCAATCGCGACCAGGACGAGCTGCAGGGCGAATGCTGCGTCGAGGTGGACGGCGGCCACGAAGGCAAGCAGCAGGGCCGTGTTCGCGATGACCAGGGGCGGCAGCAGACGGCCCTGTCCGAGACGATCCATCCAGCGACTGGTGACGAGGGCGCCGCCGGCAGCCGCCATGGTGAAGGCCGCGGAAAGGACGCCCGCCTGCGCATATGAGCCCGTTCGGGCGCTGATCAGCAGGACGATGCCGAGGCTGTCCATGGCGATCGGCAGGCGAGCGAGGAAGCCCGTCGCAGAGAACTGCCACGCGCCCGGGAGCGTGAGCGCCCGTCGGTAGGTGGTCAGCATGATGCCGACGCTATCGGCCCGAGGGCTCACGGCAGGATGGGGATATGGCGAACGACGAGTTTCGAGCCCTGGCGGATCTGCTCACGAGTCATCCCCTGCTGCCGGCCGCATGGCGGGCCGCGGTCGCTGCCGGTGGCTTCCTGGCCAATGAGCGACCCCCGGGGCTCCAGGTCGACACGAAGAGCACCCCGACCGATGTCGTCACGGCGATGGACCGGGACGCCGAGGCGATGATCAGCGCCGAGCTGCTCTCCGATCGGCCTGCTGATGGCCTCCTCGGGGAGGAAGGCGGGGAGAGGATCGGCACATCCGGTACGCGATGGATCGTCGACCCGCTGGATGGCACCGTGAACTACCTGTTCCGACTCCCGATGTGGGGGGTGTCCATCGCCGCTGAGGTTGACGGCATCGTCGAGGTGGGGGTCGTCGTGACACCCGAGTTCGGCGAGGCGTACATCGCCGTCCGCGGTCAGGGGGCGTGGCTCGTCACGGGTGAGCAGGCTGAGCGACTGACCGGCAGCTCGTGCACCGATCTGTCGGCTGCGCTCGTGGCAACAGGCTTCGGCTACGCGGCCGCGACGCGCGAGCGACAGGCGACCGTCGTCACGGGCCTGATCACTCAGGTGCGCGATGTGCGTCGCATGGGCGCTGCTGTTGTCGACTTCTGCTGGCTGGCACGCGGACGCCTGGATGCGTATTACGAGCGTGGACTGAATGCCTGGGACATTGCGGCAGGCGCGCTGATCGCGAGCGAGGCGGGTGCCCTGGTGACGGGACTGCACGATGACGACTTCACGGTTTTCATGATGGCTGCCGCTCCTGCCATCGCCCCGGAGCTGCGGGCGGCGCTGGTCACCCTGCGGGCCGACGAGGTCTAGCTCACTCGAGCCGGCGCAGGTCGGCCGCGTACCAGTGCACGTTGCGCACGTAGACGTCGACGGAAGCGCTGAATGCCCCGTCCGCGATCACGTCGAGGGTGATGACGGCGGGCACGCCCAGCGCGCGGGCGTGCGGTGGCACGACCTTGTCGTTCCCGACCACGGCTCCGGCCCCGACCAGGGCGCATGGCCCGACCACGGCACGGTGCAGGACGACGCTGCCGGATCCGACGAGGCTGTCGTCGGCAATGGTGCAGCCCTCCAGATGTGCGTTGTGGCCGATGACGCACCGGTCGCCGATGACCGTGTCGAGGGTGGAGGCGCAGTGGACGACGGTGCCGTCCTGGATCGAGGTGCGGCTCCCCACGATGATCGCGCCGTGGTCGCCTCGCAGGACGGCGGTGGGCCAGACACTCGACTCCGGCCCGATCCGCACATCGCCGATGATCACGGCATCGGGGTGGACGAATGCGGTGGGATCGATGGCTGGGATGCGGTCACCGAGCGC
>CAJAKT010000343.1 GCA_903940375.1 uncultured bacterium
ACGCCGAGGCCGACCTCGGTGCCCAGCAGGAAGGGCCGCAGGTACAGCGACTTCTCCTGACCCTCGGGGACCCATGCGCGGTCCTGGCGCACGAGGGCCTCGATCGAGCCGAGGAACAGTTCCCACGGCACCTCGGCCATCGCGAGTCGGCGAGCCGACGCCGCGAACCGAGCGGCGTTCTTGAGCGGCCGGAAGGTCTTGATGCTGCCGTCGGCGTGCCGATAGGCCTTCAGGCCCTCGAAGATCGCCTGCCCGTAGTGCAGGAAGTTGGTGGCCGGATCGAAGGTCAGCGGCGCATACGCCTCCAGACGCGCGTTCTGCCAGCCACCTTCTGTCGTCCATGTGGCCCGGACCATGTTGTCGGAGGGGTACCGGCCGAAGCCGGGGTCCGCCAGTATCTCGGCCCGCCGCGCATCGCTCGCGCCATGATCGGAGGGGTTCAGGGCGATCGGCCACAGGGCCGTGCCGGTCTCAGTGCTGGTCGTCATCGGTGGCTCCCTCGCGTCAGGGGGGCAACGCTATCCAAGTGCTCACCGAGCCCGCACGGCGTCCGGTCGGCTAGCGTCCCAATTGCTCGATGTCCAGCAGATCCTGGAGCCGCCCAGAAGCACGCTTCGCGTCATAGTCATCGGCGCCGGGGACGTCATTGAGAAAGTCGAGTGGTCCGGCGTCCGTATCCATCGTGAAGCTCGCACCGTTGCCGAGGACATCGGGATCCGTAGGGTCGATATCCAGCTTGTCGGCATCGATCCCTCGAAGTCGGGCATTCAGCTCTCGCAGGGCATCTGCCCTTCTCTCGATGTTCGCCCGGTCCAAGCGCGCCACGAAGTCAATGTCTGCGGTCGCGCGCACATAGCCGTGGGCAATGACTGCCCACGCCCCGATCGTCAGATAGTCGACCTGATGACGGTCCAGGGTCGCGAAGATCCGGCCAGGATCGAACTCACTCGTGTACCGCGCGTCCGGTCAGCAGGGAGGCGAACCGGCACAGCTCGAAAGCCCGCGTCAGACGCTGGCCCATCTCGGCCGCCACATCGTCGTGCGTCTGCGGCTCGGGAGGCTGCGACATGCACCAAGGGTAACGGGTCAAACGGAAGCTGCGAGGGCACCTGCTGCGAGGGCATCGCCGATTTCCGACGTGCTCCGGACCGATTCCCCGCGGGAGGCGAGGTCCGCCGCGACGGCTGCCTCGACCCAGGCTGCCGCGTCGGCCTCGCCGACATGATCGAGCAGCATCGCGAGCGACATCACGGTTGCGGTCGGATCAGCCTTGCCCTGGCCCGCGATATCGGGAGCGGATCCGTGCACCGGCTCGAACATGCTCGGGTTGCTGCGACTCGGGTCGATGTTGCCGCTCGCAGCGAGGCCGATGCCGCCGCCGATGGCCGCACCGATGTCGGTGAGGATGTCGCCGAACAGGTTGTCCGTGACGATCACATCAAAACGCTCCGGCTGCGTCAGGAAGAACATCGAAGCCGCGTCAACGTGGCAGTAGTCGGTCTCGACCTCGGGGTACTCGACCTTGACGCGATCGAATGCCTGCTGCCAGGTCTGACCGGCATGGACGAGCACGTTGGTCTTGTGAACGAGGGTGACCTTCTTGCGTCGCTTCATCGCACGCTCGAATGCGTCACGGATGATGCGCTCGGCGCCGACTGCCGTGTTGATGCTGACCTCAGTCGACACCTCATGCGGCGTGCCCTTGCGCAGGGTGCCGCCGGCTCCGACGTACGGACCCTCAGTGCCCTCACGGCACACGACGAAGTCGATCTCCTTCGGCCCCTTGCCCGCCAGCGGACCGCTCGTCACGCCGGGGTAGAGCTTCACGGGGCGCAGGTTGACGTGGTGGTCCATGACGAACCGCAGTGGCAGGAGCACACCGCGCTCGAGGATGCCGGGTGCAACGGACGGGTCACCGATCGCCCCGAGCAGGATGGCGTCGTAGCCGCGCAACTCCTCGACGACCTCGTCCGGAAGCAGCTCGCCCGTCTCGTTGTAGCGACGCGCGCCCAGGTCGTACTCCGTCGTCTGCACGTCGAGATCGGCGGTCGGCGCAATGGCGGCCAGGACCTTGAGGGCTTCGATGACGACCTCGGTGCCGATGCCGTCGCCAGGGATGAGGGCGATGTTCAGGGTTCGTGACATGGGACGAAGGTTAGTTGCCGCCGGCTGGCAACCTGCACGCGGATGGGGCATCGTGGGTGACGGAGGTGCGCCATGGCCAGCAGACACTGGAGCGACCTGTCCGATCGCGAGAAGACGGCGGTCCTTATCGCGGCATCCGTGCAGATCTCCCTCGCCGTAACCGCCTGGATCGACCTTGCGCGACGCCCCGCGGAGCAGGTCCGCGGTCCGAAGCCGGCCTGGGCGGCGGCGATCGCCGTGAACTTCGTCGGACCGATCAGCTACTTCGCGTTCGGCCGACGGCGCTGAGTTCCGGCAAGCACCATCGCTGCACAGGCCGCGAGGATCAGGCATACCGGTGCCCAGACGGCCCGCTCGAGGGATGACGGGCTCGCCAGATTCATGCCGAAGCCGAGCAGGGAGTAGATGAGGGCCGCCCACGTGAGCCCCGTCGACAGGCGCCTGCGCCCACGCAGTGGTCCCCAGCCCACCCGACCGAGCTGCCCCAGGGCAAAGGCCACGATGACGAGAACCGACACCGCGGCGAACGCCCGCCCGGCCACGGGGAGCGCCCCTTCCGCGTAGCCGCCCTGCGTCAGCTGCCCCCACGGCGCGCCGGCAATGAGCGCAATCTGGAACAGCACGATCAGCAGGTCGATGCCGGCCGCTGTCACGGCAGCAACGCGGGCCAGCATCAGTTCACTCGCCGACTGAGACGGTGATGGTCAGGCCGGTATGACCGACATCCCCGTGCCCGGCCTTGCGGGCCTTGCGCTCGTTCATCCACGTGATGATGCGCCCCATCAGCCCGTACTTCGCCGTGACCGCAGCCATCGTCGCCTTCGTCTGCGCCTCGTCCTGGAACGTGACGGTGCCGGCGACCGAGATGGCATCCGGCTTGACACGGCCACGCATGTCGCACGGCGAGACGAGGACGGCCGGGTTGTTGCGCAGCCGCTTGGCCTTGCCCGACGTCGGGTCGGTGATGACGGACAGGGCATCGCCGCTGCGGACCAGCCACACGGGCGTGGCGACGGGGGTGCCGTCCTTGCGGAAGGTGGTCAGCGAGATGTACTTCGCCGAGCCCAGGGTGTCGAGTGCGGTGGAGTTGGCCATGCTTTATATCTAACAGATATAGTGGGCACGTGGCAAGGCAGGCGCAGACGGCGACCGCAGTTCTCGGCGTCCTCTCCATCGGACCGGCCACCGGTTACGAGATCCGTCAGGCCGTAGCCAACGTGCTCGGGCACTTCTGGCATGAGAGCTTCGGCCAGATCTACCCCTGCCTGACAGAACTCGAGGCGGATGGACTCGTCCTCGCCGCCCCCGGCGAGCGTGCCAACTCCCGGCGCTACGAGATAACCGCTGCCGGCCGCGCCCGCCTGAAGATGCTGCTGGCGGAGCCCCCCAGCCCCCAGCCTCCCCGCAACGGCACGTTGCTGCGCATCTTCTTCGGCCGTGCTGCGTCACCCGCGGAACTCGCCACCGTGCTCGATACGCAGGAGACGGAGGCCCGGGCCCGGCTGGCGACGTTCGCAGCTATCCGCGCAGAGCTCGCCACTGAAGCGGCGTATGCCGAACACGTCCCCTACTGGAGTGCGACGATCCGGGCTGGTGAGCTGGCCGCCGAGGCGCAGCTGACGTGGGTGGCCGAGACCCGGGCGGCCCTCCTGCCACCTGCTACGCTTCCCACATCATGACGTCAGCACTGCTCCTTCGCTGCCGCGGCGAGGCCTAGACCACCGGCCTCCTCGTCGCGGGATTCGTCGTTCGCCGGTAACAGCCCAAGACGGCTACCAGCCCAGACGAGATCCCAAGGAGCACAGATGTCCAGCATGTTCGACCGCACCGTCCCCTATCAGGTGCGAAACACCCAGCAGCCATCCCCGATGTCCTTCGGCCGGTACGAGCCGTTCACGCCGATCGCCCTGCCCGACCGCACCTGGCCGAACACGGTCATCACCCAGGCGCCACGCTGGTGCGCGGTCGACCTGCGCGACGGCAACCAGGCCCTCATCGACCCGATGACCCCCGCCCGCAAGCTGCGCATGTTCAACCTGCTCGTCTCCATGGGCTACAAGGAGATCGAGGTCGGCTTCCCGTCGGCGTCGCAGACGGACTTCGACTTCGTCCGGATGCTGATCGAGGACGACCTGATCCCCGACGACGTGGTCGTGCAGGTCCTGACCCAGTCGCGCGAGCATCTGATCGAGCGGACCTTCGAGGCCATCAAGGGCGCCGATCAGGCGATCGTCCACCTGTACAACTCAACGTCGACTCTGCAGCGTCGCGTCGTCTTCGGCCTCGACCAGGCCGGCATCGTCGATATCGCGGTGCATGGCGCCCAGCTGTGCCAGAAGTACGCCGACCAGGTCGCCAACGAGACCGACGTCTTCTTCGAGTACTCCCCCGAGTCCTACACGGGCACCGAACTGGAGTTCGCCGTCGAGGTCTGCGATGCCGTCACTGACGTGTGGCAGCCCACGCCCGACCGCAAGGTGATCCTCAACCTGCCGGCGACCGTCGAGATGGCGACGCCCAACATCTACGCCGACTCGATCGAGTGGATGGGCCGCAATCTGGCACGCCGCGACTCCGTCCTCATCTCCCTGCACCCCCATAACGACCGTGGCACCGGCGTTGCTGCCGCCGAGCTGGGCTACATGGCGGGTGCCGACCGCATCGAGGGGTGCCTGTTCGGCAACGGCGAGCGCACCGGAAACGTCTGCCTCGTCACGCTGGGCCTGAACCTGTTCAGCCAGGGCGTCGACCCGCAGATCGACTTCACCGACATCGACGAGATCCGGCGCACCGTTGAGTACTGCAACCAGAT
>CAJAKT010000344.1 GCA_903940375.1 uncultured bacterium
CCGGCGGGCATCTATCCGGCGATGAACATCGGGCTCGCGGAAGCGGTCGGCGAGTACGTGTACTTCCTGAACGCGGGTGATGCGCTTCATTCCCCTGCGGTGCTGGCTGAGCTACTTGCCCTACTCGCCACCTCCCCCGACTGGGCCTTCGGACGGGTCCAGATCGACGGACCGCAGGGCTCGGTGGTGACGCCGATGTGGGACTACGCGAAGGAGAAGGGGACCTTCTTCAGCCGGGGGCTGTTTCCGCCGCATCAGGGCACGGTGGTCCGCCGAGCCGTGCTGTCGTCCGTCGGTGGCTTCGACCCGTCGTACCGCATCGCGGCCGACTACGCCGCGTTCCTGCGGCTGTCGCAGGTCAGCGACCCGCTGGTGACCGACCTGTTGCTGGCCGACTTCCAGGAGGGCGGCGCATCCACTCAGCACTGGCAGCAGTCATTCGCTGAGTTCCACCGGGCGCGCACCGGGATCCTGCGGCCCACCGGCCTGGCAGCGCTGCGGGAGAAGGTCGACACCGCCGTGCACTACGCGAAGGTGTTCGCCTACCGCGAGGTCATCTTGAGGGCTCGGCGCTGAACCTCGCGGGCGGCCATCCGCGTGGCCACGCGCACCGGGGCCTCCCACATCCACGCCAGCCTGCGCGCTGACGGGCTCAGCGCAGCGCGCTTGGCCCGCTCGGACTCGGCAATATTGGTCGTGCGGTCATCTACCGTCAACGAGTCGGCGTGCCAGCGGAAACTCGACACGACGGTGCCCGTGTCGGCTAGTCGACCCAACCGCTTCAATCGCAGGAGCAGATCAAGGTCGAAGGCCAGTCGATAACTGGTGTCGACGCCACCCACCTTGCGCCACGCATCGGCCCGGACCAGCATGCCGGGCTGGGGGATCAGGTCAGGGCCCCAGCCGAGAATGCGCGGCGCCCACGGGCCCGCCTTGCTGATCCACAGTTCACGGCCCTCGCCGTCGATGTACCGGCAGGAGCCGAACGCGACGACTGCTCCGGGGTCTGCGGCCAGCGCGCGCGTGGTCGCCAGCAGGGATCCCGGCTCGAGGAGGTCGTCGTCGTTCAGCCAGTTGACGTAGGCATACGTCTCCGGGCTGCTCTCGACCCCGAGGTTGATCGCCCCCGGCAGGCTCCCCGGATCAGGGAGCAGTCGCGCCCCGAACTCCTCGGCCGCCTCACGGACCCCCGGCACATCGACGGGAGCCACCATGACGATGTCGGAGGCCACCTCCTGGGATCGAATCGACTCGAGGGTCTGCCGGAGGTACTCCGGTCGACGACCAAGGGTGGCCACCACGAGGAGGACCTCGGCAGCGGCGGGTTCGCAGGTCACGCCGATATCGTAGGGACTGTGCTGGAATCCGCGGTCGACGCGCTGACGCCTCCCGTGGAGGGGCAGTTCATGCACGCCCTCGCCGCACGGCTCTTCCCGATCTGCCGCAGCATCACCGGTGATGGCGTTCGCGAGACCCTCGCGATCATCTCTGAGTCCCTGCCCGGACTCGTTCAGCACGAAGTGCCCAGCGGCACCTCCGTGCTCGACTGGACCGTCCCCGACGAATGGAACATCCGCGGCGCCTATCTCGAGGGCCCCGACGGAGCACGGATCATCGACTTCGCCGACTCCAATGTCCACGTCATGGGCTACTCGGTTCCGGTCGACGAACGGCTGACCCTCGCGGAATTGCAGACACACCTGCACAGCGACCCCGAGTACCCCGATGCCATCCCCTACGTGACCAGCTACTACAACCGACGCTGGGGCCTGTGCCTCACGGCAAAGCAGCGCGAGGCGCTTGTCGACGGCGAGTACCACGTCGTGATCGACAGCAGCCTCGAGCCCGGCTCCCTGACCTACGGGGAACTCGTCATCCCCGGCGACACCACCGATGAAGTGCTCGTGACGACCTACGTGTGTCATCCGTCGCTGGCCAACAACGAGCTATCCGGTCCCATGGTCGCGACCGCCCTGGCCAGGTGGCTCCGCGACCTGCCTAGCCGTCGGTACACCTACCGCTTCGTCTTCGCTCCCGAGACCATCGGGGCGATCACCTACATCGCCCTCCACCTTGATCAGCTGCGCAGCAACGTCGTGGCCGCCTACAACCTCACCTGCATCGGCGACGACGGTGACTACTCGTACATGGCCTCGCGGTTGGGCAACCTGCCGGTCGACCGCATCGCCCGGCGCATCGTCGCCACCCGTCCACGGCCCGTGCAGTACTCCTACATTGACCGTGGCAGTGACGAGCGGCACTACGGCATGCCCGGCGTCGATGTGCCGATGATCTCTCTCATGCGCACGAAGTACGGCGTCTACCCGCAGTACCACACGCATCTCGATGACCTCACGGTTGTGACGCCCACGGGACTGCAGGGCGGGCTCGACCTCGTGCGCGACTGCATCGTCGAGTTCGAGGCCTCCGAGTACTTCCTCAGCACGGTGCTCGCGGAACCACAGCTCGGCCGGCGTGGGCTCTACCACGGGGTGCACGCCCGCACCGTCGAGGACGTGATCCTCCTCCGCACGCATGTGCTCGCCTACGCCGACGCCATGCACTCCGTCTCCGACATGGCCGAGCTGTTCGAGGTGCCCCTTGCTGACGTGCGTGCGATCGTTGATGAACTGACCGAGCACGGGCTGCTCGTGTCCACCGCCCCCCGGAAGGTGCACCCATGAGCGTGGCCTCGCACTACGACGGCAGCGCGTCGAGCTACGGGGAGCAGTACGACCCCGCCAAGCTGTGGACGAATGCCGAGTACCCGGCCAACTACTTCCGCCTCCAGTTGGTGCAGCGACTCCTCGCCCAGTCGGGCGCGACGTCCGTCTACGAACTCGGAGTCGGCGACGCCACGCCGCTGTCGACCATCGGGGCATCCGGCCTCCGCGTGGCCGGCAATGACGTCTCACCGGAGATGGTGCGCACCGCGAAGGCGAACATGCAGGCCCGTGGCCTCGACCCCGAGATGATCGCCCACATCGACGTGCA
>CAJAKT010000345.1 GCA_903940375.1 uncultured bacterium
CGAGCAGGGTCTTCTTCAGCCCCAGCGCGACCAGCACGATGCCGAACACCATGAACAGGTGGATGTAGCTGTACGAGTCACGCGCCATGCTCGCCTGCAGGCGCCCATTCAGGGAGGCGAGCACGCGCTCGGCCACCACCGCCACAACGTCGAAGTAGAGCCACCACATGGCGCACACCACGGCCACACCGAGCGAGGCCGCCGCAACGACCCCACCGGATAGGTCTTCGCCCGCCGCGCTCACGCCTAGAGCCACCACCGACTCGCCGAGCGCAATGATGATGATGAGTCCATGCCGCTCGGCAAAGTGGCCCGCGTCGACTTTCCAGCCAGCGGTGCCCACCAGTAACGGCGTAGCGAAGTCGATGATGATCGCCAGTGCCCACAGCACGGCGCGCACAGGTCCCGGTGACACGAAACCGGCCGCCAGGATCAGCGTTGCCCCCGCCAGCATTCCCGGCGTCAGTCTCAGCACGGCGCCGAAGACATCCGTGTCCGAGCGGGTCGTGATCATGTAGAGCAGGACGTGCAGGACGCGCACCACGAAGTAGGCGGCACCGAACAGGAGCGCGTACTCGCCGAAGGCCGCTGGCGCCGCCAGGCCGACCACGAGCATGGCGGCCATCGCCACCATGATCACCAGGCGCGACATCACGTCGTCGTCGATGCGGATCGAGTTCGTCAGCCAGGCGTAGCCGACCCAGGCCCACCAGATGACCGCGAGCACGGCGAAGCCGCGCAGCATGCCGAGCCAGGTGAGGTCGTCGGCGAGCAGGGTCGTCACCTGAGTGAGGGCGAAGACGAAGACGAGATCGAAGAACAGCTCGAGTGGCGTGACCGCATGCGATTCACCGACCACGAGGTCGTGGCGGTGCTCGTCGGGTGCGCTCATGCCCGCGATTCTCCCGTGCTCGGGATAGAACCTTCCCCCCACCCCGCCGTCTGCCTGGGAACGGGGAAGGGGTTCGACCGAATACAGTTCTGGGTGTGACACTGCCGCAGATTCCCGGGGTTCGTGTGCGCGCCCGGCGCGGCGGTGCCGCCTGGGAGATCACGGCCGACCGACTGCACGGCATCCAGCAAGTCGCGGTCGCCTGCGTGGGCATGTCTTCGATCACCAGCCTTGACCTGACGGTGGCTCAATGGCGGGCACCGCAGCGTGGCTGGATGGGTCGTCCGGCAGTGCCCGGTCTGACTGGCCTGGTCATCGAGCCCACAGGCTCCGGTGTTCGCCTGCGCCTGTCCGTGGCGGCGCCGGCTGATGCGGCGCTCATCCTGGCCGCTGCTGTGCGTTGCCTGCGACCGGTTGCATCGGGTGACATCGGGTCGATGCTGACCTTCGCTCCGGGTCTGCCCGTTGCAGCGGCAAGCCTGGCGGGCCAACTGCACGACGTGCTCCTTCCCGATGAGAGCCGCGACCCGCACGTGCGTCGTTGCGACCTGCTGCTGACAGGTGCTGCGCAACCCACCGCCTTATCCGATAGTGCCCACACCGTTTGCATCGACGGTTCTACCTGGACGCGCGATGCCGTCGGCTTCGACGTCAGCGTCGATCCGACGA
>CAJAKT010000346.1 GCA_903940375.1 uncultured bacterium
GCCTGTCGCACCATGGACCCCATGCGTACCTTCCGTCGGGCCACCGGCACATCTGTTCTGGCCGGCAGCCTGCTCCTGGCGCTGGCCATCCCCGCAGCCGCCGAGCCCCCGGCCGCCACGACCGATTCCCTCATCACCAGCCGGCTGGCCAACCCCCGACTGGGCTCATCGGTGGGCCTGCTCGTCGTCGATGCCGCCACCGGAGAGGTGCTGTCCGACCACGGTGGCAGCCAGCCGATGCTGCCCGCGTCGAACATGAAGATCGTGACCGCCGTGACCACTCTGGCCGCACTTGGGCCGGATGCCCTGCTGACCACCCGGGTCCGGACCGGTGCGACCCCGGCCGATGTCGTCCTTCAGGGCGGTGGCGACCCGCTGCTCTCGTCGGCCGACCTGCGACGACTTGCCAACCTGACGGCCAAGGCCGTTGTCCCAGGCGCGCCGCTCGTCGTCCACGTTGATGACGACCTGTTCCCTGACACGAAGCGAGCCCGCGGCTGGACGCGCTCCTACATTCCCTCCGTCGTGTCATCCGTCGAGGCCCTGGCGCGCATCTGGGACTACAGCGCAGACCCCAGCGCGAACGCAGCCCGCGTATTCGTCGACCAGCTCGTCAAGAAGGGTGTGCCCGCGACGCTGGGGCCCGATGCCGATGCCGGCGAGGGTGCCGTGATCGCGGAGACCAGCCACCGCGTGGGCGATGCGGTCCGCATCATGCTGCGAATCTCGGAGAACAACGTCGCGGAGGTGCTCTATCGCCAGGTGGCGGTCGCCACGGGTAACGAGGCCTCCTGGGACGGCGCCCGCACGGCGAGCGAGCAGGTCCTTCGCGGCCTCGGGATCAACCCGGACGGCATGGCCCTGCTCGACGGCAGCGGGCTGTCTCGCAAGGATCGGGTGTCGCCGCGCTTCCTGGTCGACGTCCTGCGGCTGGCCCGCGTCACCAACCCGGTGCCCTTCACGACGATGTTCGAGCCCGAGGCGATGCCGGTGGCCGGCCGGACAGGGACACTCGATGATCGCTACGGACGGTTCGTGACGCGCCATGCGCGCTGTGCGCAGGGGGCGGTCCAGGCGAAGACCGGGACGCTGTTCGACACGATCGGGCTTTCGGGCGTGGCCACGACGGCAGCCGGGCCCGAGCGGGTGTTCTCGATGCTGGTCAACGATCGACCCCAGCGCTTCTCCGCACTGGCGACCCGGCAGGCCCTGGATGGCCTCGGCGCGACGATCGCCGGCTGCTGGAGCTGACCCGGCCCGATCAGCGCAGGGCGCGGGCGATCTCGCCGGCCGCGCGTGCGACCCGCGGGCCGACATCGGCATCGTTGAGCTCACGCAGGGCCAGGACGCAGACACTGGCCTCAAGCCCCGGGACGCCCAGCACGGGGACGGCGATGCCGTAGGCCCCTTGGGGGCCGTCGCCCGTCGCCACCACCCACGGTGGGTCAAGGGGGCGGCCTGCCGTGGTGCGGGCAGCGAGGATGGCGCGACCCGCCGCACCGTTCTCGAGGGGTTGCCGCGAGCCGGCACGTGATGCCACATGCAGGTCCGAGCGGGTCGGCTCGACGACGACTGCCGCCAGCGCTTCCTGTCCGTCGACGACGGTCAGCACCGCCGTGGCGTTGACGGCGTCCGCGAGCAGCCGCAGTGCCGGCATGGCGGTGTCCCGGACGACCGGCTGGACCTGTCGGCCCATCGCGAGAATGCCCAGCCCGAGCCGGCACTTGCCGTCAGCGGACCGGCGGAGCAGCGCATGGTGCTCGAGCGTTACGACCAGGCGGTAGACGACCGTACGGCCGATGCCGAGGGCTGCGGCCAGTTCGGTGACGGTGAGCCCATCTGGGGACTCAGCCACCACCTCAAGGACGCGCAGCCCCCGGTCAAGGGTCTGTGAAGTCTCCGCTGCCATGACCGTGCTACGACGTGGTCAGGCCGCCTTGGCGAGGGAGCGCAGCTTGAACGCTCCGACGATCTCGAAGATGCCGCCGACGATCAGCCAGATGCCGGTGACCCAGGCGAGCGTGACGAGCGAGATACCGGGCCACGTCAGGACGACCAGGCCACCGATCAGCATGACGATGCCGCCGAAGATGTTCCAGCCGCGCCCGTTGCCGTCCTCGGCTGCCATGAACAGCAGGCCGAAGCCGCGGAACAGGAAGGCGATGCCGATGAGGATCGCGAGGATCTCGACAGCCTGGAAGATGCCGTTGATCGCGATGATGCCCAGGATGAGCGACAGTGCGCCCGAGATGAACAGGAGCGCCCGCATGCCGCCCGTGATGCCGTGCGAGAAGCCGCGGATGATCTGGAAGATGCCGGACACGATCAGCCAGGCTGCCACCAGGATGGCGATGACGACGATCGTCGCACCCGGCCAGACCAGGGCGATGATGCCGACGACCAGGCTCGTGATGCCCAGGAAGAGCAGAACTCCCCAGTGCTTGCCGATTGCGCCCATGCCACCTTCTTGAAGGTCCAGAGAACCCTCGTCCACCGTGGTCATGTGACCTCCTCTACTCGTGCGGGGCGCGCCTTGCGCCTCGCACGAAACACTGTAGGGCCGAATCACCGGATATCGGTCGGGACACACCTGCCCACGGTCAGCCAAAGACGCGAGCGAGGAACTCCCGGGTCGTCGGCTCCTGCGGGTCGGTGAAGATCTGCTCCGGACTGCCCTGCTCGCGCACGATGCCGTCATGCAGGAAGCAGACCCGGTCGGCGACCTCGCGCGCGAATCCCATCTCGTGGGTGGCCATGACGATGGTCAGTCCGCCGCTCTTGAGCTCACGGACCGCATCGAGCACCTCCCCCACGAGCAGGGGGTCGAGCGCAGACGTGATCTCGTCGAAGAGCATGAGCTCGGGCTGCATCGCGAGCGCACGGACGATGGCCACCCGCTGGGCCTGCCCACCGGAGAGACGGTCGGGATACTCGTCGGCCTTGCCGGCCAGGCCGAACCTGTCGAGCAGGGCTCGCGCCTCCTCCTGCGCCTGCGCCGCGCGCACCCCAGCCACCTTGCGCGGGGCCAGGGTGATGTTGTCGATCACGGACATGTGGGGGAAGAGGTTGTACGACTGGAAGACGATCCCGACTCGCCGCCGAACGAGATCGAGGTCGATGTCGGGATCGGTTACCTCGACATCACCGTCCAGCACGATCCGGCCGGCATCAACCGACTCCAGCCCGTTGATGCATCGGAGCAGCGTCGACTTGCCCGAGCCCGATGCCCCGATGAGGACGACGGCCTGATGGGCATCGACCTGCAGGTCCAGCCCGCGCAGCACCGCGTGATCATCGAAGCCCTTCCACACGCCCGACACCTCGAGCAGCCGCGCGCTCATGCGATGCTCCCTGCGCGCTGGCGGCGCGCCATGCGGGCCTGCACCCAGTCGGCGAAGCGGGTCATCGGGATGGTGAGCGCGATGAAGATCAGTGCCGCCCCGACATAGGGGGTGTAGTTGAACGTCGACGACGCGTCGATCTGCGCCTGCCTCAGCACCTCGATCGGGCCAAGGACCGCGACAAGTGCCGTGTCCTTCTGCAGCGAGATGAAGTCATTGAGGAGCGGCGGGATGACATTGCGGATTGCCTGCGGCAGCACGACGTAGCGGTTGGTCTGCAGCACCGAGAGGCCAAGTGAGCGTGCTGCCATCCGCTGGCTGGGGTGTACCGAGCCGATGCCGGCGCGGAACACTTCGGCTACGTATGCGGTGTACGACAGCACGAGCGCAGCCGTCCCCCAGAACACCGGGCTGTTGGGAACGCCCTGCAGGCGCAATGCCGGCACACCGAAGCCGAGCAGGAAGATCACCAGGATCGTCGGGACACCGCGGAAGATGTCGACGTAGAGCGTGGCCAGCACCCGCAGCGGCAGGAAGATCGGCGACCGCAGCGTGCGGGTCAGCGCGATGACGAGGCTGAAGATCAGGATGAGCGGCTCGGCGATGAGGAAGATCTTGACGTTCAGCATGAACGCAGTGAGCAGGCCCGGGAACGAGTCGATGAACTCCTCGCGGCTGAAGAAGGTCTCCTGCACGATCGGCCAGCCGGGACTGCGGGAGACGAGCAGCGAGATGACGACGGTGAAGCCGACCAGGCTCCCCATGCCCACCCAGGCATTGCGACGGGCCCGACGACGCGACAGCGCCAGGCGCACCGGGTCTTGGTAGACCACAGGTGCGCCCGGCGCTGGCGGCGTCATCGTCATGTGCTGAAGTGTGACTGCGCGGAGGCGCGGTCGCTGCTACTCCGTGAAGTACGGCGCGACGTCGCCGGCGAGCCACTCGTCCTGGATGGACTGCAGTTCACCGGATGCGGCGAGGCCGTCGATGACCTCGTTGACGCATGACACCAGCGGGTTGCCCTTGGCGAAGAGCAGGCCGAACTGCTCGCCGCCCTCCTGTGCCTTGAACTGCCCGACGATCTTGCCCTTGGGGATCTCGACAGCGGTGATGTAGTAGGCCGTCGGCAGGTCGACGACGATGCCGTCGATCTGGCCGTTCTGCAGCGCACTCTTCGCATCGTTCGTGTCGTTGTACACATACGGCTGGTCAGCGGGCTGCACGACCTCGTTGATGAAGTCCAGGCTCGTCGTGCCGATCTGCGCACCGAGCTTGGCTGCCTGCAGCTCGGCCAGCGTGGTGGCGTTGGCGATCGGCGAGTCCTTCAGCGCGATGACGGCCTGGTTGACCGTGTAGTAGCCGTTGGAGAAGTCGACGACCTTCTGTCGCTTCGGGGTGATCGAGATCTGGTTGATGTCGAAGTCGAATGCCTTGTCGCCAGGCGCGTAGGAGGAGTTGAACGGAACCGTGGCCCACGTGACCTCGTTCGGGGCGAAGCCCAGTCCGTCTGCGACCGCATATGCGACGGCCGACTCGAAGCCCTCACCGTTGCTGGGGTCATCGTCGGAGAAGTACGGCGGGTAGGCCGGGGTGTCGGTGCCGATGGTCAGGGTGCCCGGCGTGACGAGGGTCAGGTTCTCCTTCGAGCAGGCGGTGAGCTCAGGTGCAGCCGACGCGGATGCGGCCGGGCTGGCGGGAGCCTCAGATGCAGCCGTCGACGCGGCGGCGCTGGACGCGGCCGGGGCGGAGGAGGCAGTGGCGGATGGCTCCTGGGCACAGCCAGCCAGCAGCGCGCCGATCGAGGCGAGTGCGAGGACGGGCAGCAGGACGCGACGGTTGGTCAGTCCGGACATGGACGGCGATCTCCTTCATGCCGATGGCGGTCGCATCAGCGCGGGCCCATCCTGTCAGAGCCGACCACGTGACGTGCGGCCACCTACCTATTACCTCGATAGAGATGGTCGCATTCGTCCGGCAACCGCCACCCCCGCCAGCGCCACGCAGGCTGACCCCAGCCACAGCAGGACGAATGTCATCGCGGTGGCACCACCCGAGGCGACTGCCATGGCGTAGCCGACCCCGAGCAAGGCAATGATCACGACGCTCAGTACGGAGTCGATGATCTGGATCGACGCCGAGTTCACGCCCAGGTCGGCTGGCGGCGACAGCCTCATCACCTGCACGGAGACCGACGGGATGGCCAGGCCCATGCCGAATGCCCCCACTGCCCAGGAGATCGCTGCGATCCACGGCGGCAGGTCCGTCAGGACCGACAACGGCAACGTCATCAGGCACAGGGCGACGATCCCGGCTCCCACCCGCGTAGCCGACGACCGGTCGGTGTCGCCTGGCAGTCGGCTCTGCGCGTACGAGCCGGCCGCCCACAGCGCCGCCGAGGTGGCGAGGATCAAGCCTGCCTGGGTCGTCGTGATGCCCCGTGTCTCGATCAGGGCCAACGGCACGAACACCTCTGCGGAGAAGTAGGCCGAGGCGATGACACCACGCATCATCACGCTCGTCGGCAGTCCGCGACGGAAGGTGAGCGATCCGGGCGGCACCAGCTGGCGCACCGCGGCGATCAGCAGGACGAAGCCCAGCGCCGCCTCCGCTGAACCCATGGCAGACAGGCGCAGCACGCCGTCCTGGATCGCCAGCAAGGCGATCGTCGCGAGGATCCCGGCGATGAGACGCCGTCGAGCCGACGCATGCGGCGTCCCGCCCTGATGCGTCGACAGGCGCGGGAACAGCAGCAGGACCGGCGGGATGACGAAGATCGGCACCAGCCAGAAGACCGCCCGCCAGGTCAGGTTGTCCGACAGCCAGCCGGCGATGACGGGGCCGACGAGCGACGGGACGATCCATGCCGCCGAGAGCACGGAGAACGCCTTCGGTCGCAGCGAGACGGGGTAAGCACGGGCGATCAGCACGTAGACCGCCACGATGATCAGCCCGCCCCCGACTCCCTGGAGGGCCCGGCCGACGACAAGCGTCCAGAGGTCCACCGCAGCACCGGCGATGCCAGCGCCGACGCAGAGCGACACGACGCCCGTGATGAGCGGACCGCGAGGACCGGCGGCATCAGACCACAGTCCGCCGATCACCATCGCAAGCAGGGATGCCGTCACATAGGCGTTGAATGCCCAGGTGTAGCCACCGAGGGCATCAAGGTCTCGGGCCACGACGGGCATGGCGGTAGCCGTGCCGATGGCCTCGAAGGCCAGCAGGGTGATGAGCGAGACGATGCCAACCGACAGCGCGCGGTACTCGTGCTGCCAGACGGACGACGATGCCTCGGGGCTGGCGCCCGTCAGGAGTCCTTACCGGGGCCGCGCGGGGGCAGGCCGGCGTGGATGGCCTCGCACTCGGGGCAGACGGGGAATCGCTCGGGATCCCGGCTGGGCGTCCAGACCTTGCCGCACAGGGCCTTGACGGGAACGCCGGTGACCGCGCTCTCCATGATCTTGGCCTTCTCCACGTAATGCGAGAAGCGCTCGTGATCGCCTTCATCGGTCGAGAAGGTGCGCTCCTCGAGCAGGGTGCCGCCCGAACTCGCCGGGCTCTCCAGGGGTTGCGAATCCATGGCGGGAGTCTACGGGCGCCGGTGTCATCTGACTCGTGCCGCATACCCCATGGGGTATATGAGATATACTTGCACCATGACGACGATCAACCTCACCGAGACCACTTTCGGGGACACCGTCTCCGGGAACCCCATCGTCCTGGTCGATTTCTGGGCCGCCTGGTGCGGGCCCTGCCGCAGCTTCGCCCCGGTCTACGAGACCGTGTCGGAGAGCAACCCGGACATCGTGTTCGCCAAGGTCGACACGGAGGCCGAGCAGGGCCTTGCCGGCGCCTTCGGCATCTCCAGCATCCCGACGCTGCTCGCCATCCGCGACGGCGTGGTGCTGTACTCCCAGGCCGGGGCCCTGCCGGAGCAGGCCCTGACGAATCTCGTGCAGGCCATCCGGGACGTGGACATGGCAGAGGTGCACGCGTCCATTGCGGCCGGCGCGGAGGAGTCCGCAGACCCGCCTGCGTAGCTGTTTCGTGGCTGAAGGCCCTGTCCCATGGGACCTTCGGCCCCGTCTCCGGTTGAAACCGGCGAACTAGCGTGGTAACGCACGCATAGCCAGCCGGGAGGAACCAGACATGCCGCAGCAGCCCCTAGCCCAGGTGCCCAAGGATGCCCAGTGGTTCTGGCAGGAACACGGCTCCTGCCGCGACGCCGACCCGCTGCTGTTCTTCCACCCCCAGAACGAGCGCGGCTCATCACGAGTCCGCCGCGACCGCTCGGCCAAGATCGTCTGCGCTGGCTGCGATGTCCGCATGGAGTGCGCCGACTACGCCGTCCGGGCCCGCGAGCCCTACGGCGTGTGGGGCGGCCTGTCCGAGGACGACCGCGAGCACATCTACTCGCGTCTGGACTCCCGGCACTACCCCCGCGAGAAGGGCGAGGGCCTTCGCGTCGCCAGCGAGGAGATCGCCGAGGCCGTCTCGCCACGGGCGCTGGGTATCGCGTAGGTCGCGCTCCTGCCCGCCCGATAGCGTTGCGCAGTGACACTTTCCGGACGCGACTTCCTCAAAGAGGCTGACTTCACGCCTGCCGAACTCGACGAGCTGCTCATGCTGGCCGCTCAGTTGAAGGCTGACCGGCGCGCAGGCACCGAGACACAGCACCTGCGCGGCAAGCAACTCGCCCTGATCTTCGAGAAGACCTCGACGAGGACGCGGACCGCCTTCGAGGTGGCCATGCGCGATCAGGGTGGGCACATCACCGTCCTGGATCCCGCCAGCAGCCAGGTCGGGCACAAGGAGTCGATCGCCGACACCGCCCGCGTCCTCGCCCGCATCTTCGACGGCATCGAGTACCGCGGAGCCAGCCACACCACGGTCGAGACGCTCGCCGCCTACTCATCCGTCCCCGTCTTCAACGGACTCACCGACGAGTGGCATCCCACGCAGATGCTCGCTGACTTCCTGACCATGCGGGAGCATGCAGCAGATCCCTCGGCTCCCCTGCGGTACGCCTATGTCGGAGATGCGCGGTTCAACATGGGCAACTCGCTGCTCGTCATGGGTGCGCTCATGGGGTCCGATGTCCGGCTCGTCGCTCCTCGGTCCCTGTGGCCGACCCAGGAGGTGCAGGAACTCGCCCGCGCCACGGCTGCGCTCACGGGCGCCCAGCTGACCCTCACGGAGGATGTCGAGGCCGGGCTTGCCGACGCGGAGTTCGTGCACACCGACATCTGGGTATCGATGGGCGAGCCCGAGGCCACGTGGGACGAGCGCGTGGCGCTCCTCACGCCCTACCGCGTCGATGCCTCGCTGATGGCACTCACCGGCGACCCGTCATCGAGGTTCATGCACTGCCTGCCCGCCTACCACGATCAGCAGACCGCGGTGGGCCGCAAGGTCGCAGCCCAGTAC
>CAJAKT010000347.1 GCA_903940375.1 uncultured bacterium
TCGGGAGCACCCTCGTCTGCGGAGGGCGTGTCGCCTGCGTACCTGTCCGCCGGGCCCACGGCGGCACCCGTCACCACGGCGAAGCCGGCGCGCACGTCCTCGACCAGCTCGTTCAGGTCTGAGATCGCCCGATCATCGGCCGAGAGCCCGATGTAGGCCCCACCGTCATACGTGACCATCGTGATGTTCACGGCCGCGCCGATCGTCGCGACCAGGGGGTAAGCAGCGAGCATGCGGGAGCCGGCCAGGTACATCGGCATCGGCGGGCCGGGCACATTGCTGGTCGTGACATCGGATGCCTGCGCAGCCTGCGCGAGCATCGGCACCGGCACCAGCCAGCTGACCTCGGCCAGCGGGTCGGCCAGCCGCAGCGCCGGCTCGAGCTTCCACTGGGCGACCAGTTCGTGCGCGATCTCCATGAGCTCGACTGAGGTGAGACCCGCGATGGGGAACGGGAAGCGGGCGATGCTGACCGCATTCGACGCCCGGCCGCTTCGGTCACCAGCGTCTCCACGGAGGCTGATCGGCACATTGACGCGCAGTTCCTCGACCACCACGCCGTGGCGTCGATGGTAGGCATCCATGCCAAGGGCGATTGCCGCCATGAAGGCGTCGTTCACGTTGAGGTCATGTGCCTTGGCCGCACCGCGGACCCCCGCGAACGGCAGTTCGAACGCGGCGAAGCGGTAGGTCGTGCCGCGACCGATCATGACCGGCGACATCGGTCCGTCCGGCACGTTGGTCATGCGGCCGATGGACGTCAGGGTGTTCCACGCCTGTCCCCACGTCGCCTGCGTCTCGGTGACCGTGCCCTTCGCGAGGTCGAGGACCCCGCGCACCGTGGACACAGCAAGGTCGGTGCCTCGGCGGAGCGTGTCGGCCAGGTTGGCGTAGGTGACGTCTCGGACGCCCACGTCCTCCGCGACGGGGGCAGCGGGGGCGGGGGCCTCGTTCGGGTCAGGGTCCGGACCGAACTCGAACAGGTTCAGGCCGATCAACACCGTCGCCTGGCCGTCGGCAATGGAGTGGTGGAGTTTCAGCAGGAAGGCAGCCTGCCCGTCCGGCAGGCCCTCGATGAGGGCGGCCTCCCAGAGCGGACGATCTCGGTCGAAGTCCGTGAGGCTCATGCGACGGGCATCATCAAGCACGTCACTCCAGCCGGCATCCTTCGGCAGCCGATAACGACGAACATGCACGTCGAGATCAAAGTCAGGGTCCACCGCCAACCGCGGGGCCGACATGCCGAGTGCACCGAAGAGCGGCCGCATCCGCAGCGCGGGAACACACAGGGTCAGGCGCTCCAGGCGCGCCCGAAGCCGCTGCCAGTCGGGCGTGGAATCCAGCACCGTCAGGGCAACCACGGTCGAGCGCATCGTGGGATCGCCACTCGCGGTACGGAACGTCGCCGCGTCCCAGCCCCGCATCTGGGTACCGACGAAATCATTCATGGCTAGCCGACTGCTTCCATGACGTCATCGCTGACGTCGAAGTTCGCGTAGACGTTCTGCACATCGTCGCTGTCCTCGAGTGCCTCGATGAGACGGAAGACCTTGCGCGCGCCCTCCTCGTCGAGGTCGACGCTGACGCTGGGCAGGAAGGTCGCTTCAGCCGACTCGTAATCCATGCCCGCCTCCTGCACCGCCTTGCGTACGGCAACCATGTCGGTGGCCTCGGAAACAACCTCGAAGGACTCCCCCAGATCGTTGACCTCCTCGGCACCTGCATCAAGGACCACCATGAGGATGTCGTCCTCGGAGACGCCGTCGGCCTTGGGCACGATCACGACGCCCTTGCGCGCGAACATGTAGGACACCGACCCCGGATCGGCCATGGATCCGCCATTGCGGGTGAGGGCCACGCGCACATCGGTTGCGGCTCGGTTGCGGTTGTCTGTCAGACACTCGACGAGAAGTGCCACGCCGCTGGGTCCGTAGCCCTCGTACATGATCGTCTGCCAGTCGGCGCCGCCTGCCTCGACACCCGACCCGCGCTTGACCGCGCGCTCGATGTTGTCGAGGGGAACCGAGTTCTTCCGCGCCTTCTGCACCGCGTCGTACAGAGTCGGGTTGCCGACAACGTCGCCGCCACCCATGCGGGCCGCGACCTCGATGTTCTTGATCAGGCGCGCGAACAGCTTGCCGCGCCGGGCGTCAACGACCGCCTTCTTGTGCTTCGTGGTCGCCCACTTGGAATGGCCGCTCATGCGTGTTCCCTCACCATCTCGACGAACAACTCGTGCACGCGCGTGTCACCCGTGAGTTCGGGATGGAACGCCGTCGCCAGCAGAGGCCCCTGTCGGACCGCCACGATCGTACTCTCGCCATCCCCGCGCTGGATGCGCGCAAGTACCTCGACATCTGGCCCGACGGACTCGACCCACGGGGCCCGGATGAACACAGTAAGGAAGTCCGGCTCACCGAGGGCGGCGAATGACAGGGGTGCCTCGAAGGAGTCGACCTGCCGGCCGAATGCATTGCGCCGAACCGTCATGTCGATACCGCCGATGGTCTCCTGGTCCTGCCGCGCATCCGTGACCCGGTCGGCCAGCATGATCATGCCGGCACATGAGCCGTACATCGGCAGCCCAGCGGCCCGCACGACACGCAACGGTTCAAGGAGTCCGTCGCTGATAGCCAGCTTGGACATCGTCGTCGACTCGCCACCGGGAATGACCAGCCCGTCGACGGTCTCGAGGACCGCGACGCTGCCGACGGCTACCGCCCGGGCACCAGCGCGCTCCAGCGAATGCATGTGCTCACGCACGTCGCCCTGAAGCGCCAGCACCCCGACGAGCGGGGACGAGCTCACCAGCCCCGATCCTCCAGGCGGTGGTGGACCGGCAGATCCGCGACGTTGATGCCGACCATCGCCTCGCCAAGACCGCGCGAGACCTCGGCGATCACATCGGGCTCATTGAAGTGGCGGGTTGCTCGGACGATGGCCGTCGCTCGCTTCAGGGCATCCTCCGCAGTCGCCGCGCCACTGCCGCTCTTGAAGATGCCGGAGCCGACGAAGACGCCATCGGCACCCAGTTGCATCATCATCGCCGCATCGGCCGGAGTGGCGATGCCACCGGCCGTGAACAGCACCACGGGCAGGGCACCCTTCCTGGCCACCTCGGCCACCAGCGCGTACGGGGCCTGCATGTCCCTGGCAGCGACGTACAGCTCGTCATCGGCCATCGACGAGAGCCGATTGATCTCGGCTCGGATGGTGCGCATGTGGGTGACGGCGTTGGACACGTCGCCGGTGCCGGCCTCGCCCTTCGACCGGATCATCGCCGCGCCCTCGTTGATACGGCGGAGCGCCTCGCCGAGGTTCGTCGCGCCGCAGACGAAGGGGACGGTGAACTTCCACTTGTCGATGTGGTTGGCGTAGTCGGCCGGCGTCAGCACCTCGGACTCGTCGATGTAGTCGACACCCAGTGCCTGCACGACCTGCGCCTCGACGAAGTGGCCGATGCGGGCCTTCGCCATGACCGGGATCGAAACGGTGTTGATGATGCCGTCGATCATGTCCGGGTCGGACATGCGCGAGACGCCGCCCTGTGCCCGGATGTCGGCGGGCACTCGCTCGAGCGCCATGACGGCCACGGCACCGGCATCCTCGGCGATCTTGGCCTGCTCGGGCGTGACGACGTCCATGATGACGCCGCCCTTGAGCATCTCGGCCATGCCGCGCTTGACGCGATCTGTTCCGACGACTGGCGACACGTCCGTCACTTCGACCTCACCTGCTGACCGGCACGCACGGCCGAATGCCATGCGGGGGGCCCAATCCTAGGGCCTGATGCTCACCTCGGCCGAACCGCGCTCGGCCTGCCCCTCAGCGGACCGGCAGGCCCTCCGGCATCGAGTCATCCATCTCCCAGCCCTCTGGCCAGGGGGTATGCCCCGCCAGCCCGAAGAGCCGGACCATCCGCTGGCGCCGCAGCTGGCGGCAGGCACGCACGGCGTCATTGTGGAACCGGCGGGTCAACTGGACACGGCGGCAGGCCGCCTCCAGCTCCTCGAGGGTCTCCGGCCCATCGGGAGCCTCCTTCGCCAGGGCCAGGTCGTCGGGGTCGAGTGCGGCCATGAGCGCGGCGGTCAGGTCCGACTCGGCCAGTGCGTGCTCGTCGTCGGTGAGATCCGCGGAGGTCCGCGCATGGTGTGCGGCTGATGCGAGCACGAGACTGGCGGCGGGGTCGAGCAGATGTCCGGAGGCCAGCTCCAGGGCGACCGACGAACGTCGCAGGAGCTGGGCATCGAGGAGCAGTCTCGACGAATCGATGCGACGGTGCAGGTGGTCGAGGCGACCCGCGGTCATGCTGAGGTAGGCCCCGAGCAGGACGAGTCCGATGACGAGGATCACGCCGAGGAAAGTCCCGGCGCTCACGGAGCGTCACTCCGTCCGGCGAGCCGGCCGACCAACTGGCCGCGAAGGTCCTCGGTGACCTTCTCGTCTGGGGCACGGACACTCTCGTACACGGCGATGACCTCGTCGACGACGCGGTCCCAGTCGAACTCGCGAACCCGCCGATCGGCCTCGGCCACATAGCCGGCTCGGAGACCGGAATCCTGAAGGAGCGCGATCAGCGACATGGCGAGAGCGGCCGAATCCTGATTCGGGAACAGCAGCCCGCTACGACCGTCTTCGAGGACCCTTCGGAAGGCCGGCAGGTCCGAGGCGAGCACGGCGGCCTGCGCCGCCATCGCCTCCACGAGCACGATGCCGAAGGACTCGCCCCCCGTGTGCGGGGCCACGTAGACGTCGACGGACCGCAGGGCTCGGGCCTTGTCCTCGTCGCTGATGAAACCGAGGAACGTCACGGCCTCCTGACACTCGGGCGCGAGCCCCTCGCGCGCATCGTCAACGTCACCGGGCCCGGCCACCAGGACCTCCAGATCCGGAACGGCCTGCAGGACGGCAGGCAGCGCGTCGAAGAGGACCGACAGGCCCTTGCGCGGCTCGTCCATCCGGCCGAGGAACAGGATCCGCGGGCGTGGCGCGCCGAGTTCCGGCAGGCGCTCCGTCGAAGCGAAGGCCGAGACCCGCACGCCGTTGGGAATCAGCACCGCATCGCCGCCCAGATGCGCGACCATCGTTCGTCGTGCGTCCTCGCTCACCGCGATGCGGCCACGCACCTTCTCCATCGCGGTCTGCCCGATGTAGTAGCCGGCCGACATGATTCGCGAGCGATCGTGCGACGAGTGCCATGTGGCCACCAGCGGACCCCGCGCCACCCACAGGGCGAGGATCGACAGGCTCGGCGCCACCGGCTCGTGCACGTGGACGATGTCGAAGTCGCCGTCGCGGATCCAGCCCCGAACGCGGCGGGTCGCCTTCACCCCGAAGCTCAGGCGCGCGACAGAACCGTTGTAGCGCACGGCAGTAGGTCGGCCGCCATCAGCGACCCACGACGGCAGATCCGCAGGATCATCGACGGGTGCCAGCACGCTGACGTCGTGCCCGTGGTCGCTCAGCGCAACCGCGAGGTCAGCCACGTGTGACCGCACTCCGCCGGGGACGTCCCAGGAGTAGGGGCAGACGAGCCCGACCTTCATTCGGCCCTCCTGCGCGCAGGATCGAGGTCCGCGATCCACACGGGCTGCATCATGTGCCAGTCGACGCTGTGATCGCGGATTCCGGCTTCGAATGCACGGGCGACACCCTGCGTGATCGCATGTATCTGCTCGTCACGAGTACCGCTCGTCGGCACGGCGACCGCCGGGTACACCCGGCCCGTTGACATCGGCCCGTCGAACCAGAGGCAGACCGGCAGCAGTGGTGCCCCCGTCAGCAGCGCGAGCAGAGCGGGGCCGGCCGGCAGCGATGCAGGCTCCCCGAACAGCTCGACAACCACGCCGTTCCGGCCGATATCCCGGTCGCCCATGAGGGGAACAAGGCGACCTTCCTTCAGCCGCTGCGCAAGCTCTCGGATGATGTCCGGCTCCCCCGTCGGGATGATCTCCATGCCGAGGGACTCCCGAAAGGCAAGGAACCTGCGGTAGAGACCCTCAGGCTTGAGCCGCTCGACAACGGTCGTGAGCCCGCCGTAGCGCAGGCAGCCCCACGCCGCCGCGTGGTCCCAGTTGCCGCTGTGCGTGACAACCATGATGGCTCCCCGGCCCGCCGCCACGGCCTCGTCCATGAGGTGCTTGTCCTCGAGATCCTGCGTGTTCAGGATCTGCTCGTGCGACCAGGTCGGGAGCCGGAACGCATCGCACCAGTAGCGCAGGTAGCTGCGCATGCCGAGGCGGCTGATCTCCCGCAGTTCCGCAGCGCTGGCCTCCGGATGGACCCGCGCCTGATTCCGCTCGAACTGCAGAACACCCTCGCCACGCTTGCGCCAGATCACGTCGGCCGCTCGATCGAAGGTCGCGTAGGCGGCCCGGGCCGGGAGCCGGCGAACGATGCTCCAGCCGAAAGCGAACGCCCATTCGGTCGCGGCATCGCTGGCGACGGCCATCGGCTTGCGTTTCCGCGTGGGGATCGGATCAGTCATGCGGCTCGACGGGCGGGACGGGGCGCAACTGCGCACGAACGGTGCGGATGCGCTGGGCGATCGTCACGAGACCGAGAGCACCCAGCA
>CAJAKT010000348.1 GCA_903940375.1 uncultured bacterium
GTCGACGGCACCGGACCCGGCAACGGCGTCGTCGGCGTCGCCCTCGCGTTCGGCCTGGTCCTGCTCGCCATCGCCTACGCCTTCGGCCCCGTCTCCGGCGCCCACGTCAACCCCGCCGTCACCCTGGCCATGCTCCTGGGCCGGCGCATGCCCACCAACGAAGCCGTCGGCTACTGGATCGCCCAGTTCCTCGGCGCCATCCTCGGCGCCGCCGTCCTGAAGCTGTTCGTCTCCTCCTTCGGCGTCACCGACTACACCGGCGCCCTGGGCACCAACGCCTACGACAACGGCGCCATCAACATGGCCGGCGCGTTCGTCCTGGAGATCCTGCTCACCGCCGCGTTCGTCCTGGTCATCCTGCTGGTCACCGAACGCGTCGCCGCCCCCGGCTTCGCCGGCATCGCGATCGGCCTGGCCCTGACCGTCGTCCACCTCGTCGGCATCCCCCTGGACGGCACCAGCGTCAACCCCGCCCGCTCCTTCGGCCCCGCCCTGTTCGCCGGCGGCGACGCCCTGGGCCAGGTCTGGCTGTTCCTGCTGGCCCCCCTCGTCGGCGCCGTCGTCGCCGTCGTCATCTGGAAGCTCACCCGCACCAGCGTCGAGGAGACCGAGGCGTTCGTCGCCGGCTCCGAACGCGAGTAACCCCGCCCCACCCGCGACTCCATACCCCGGCGTCACACCCAGCAACGGGAACGACGCCCCGGTATGGAGTCGCGAATCAGGCGCCGGGATCCAGCTGAAGCAGGTCGTCGATCGTCTCGCGACGCAGCACGACGGCCAGCTCCCCCGCACGTGCGGAGACCACGGCCGGCCGGGGCAGGTAGTTGTAGTTCGACGCCATCGAGCGGCAGTAGGCGCCCGTGGCGGCAACGGCCAGCAGGTCACCGGGGCTAATGTCGGCGGGCAGCCAGGCATCGCGCACCACGATGTCGCCGGACTCGCAGTGCTTGCCCACCACCCGGCACAGCACCGGGTCGGCGGAGGACGCGCGCGATGCGAGCGTCACCGTGTACTCCGCGTCGTACAGGGCCGTGCGGATGTTGTCGCTCATGCCGCCATCGACGGAGACATAGGCGCGCACGGCACCGCGGTCGAGGTCGACCGGCTTGACGGTCCCGACTTCGTAGACCGTCACCGCCGCCGGACCGACGATCGCGCGCCCGGGCTCGAAGGCCAGCGCCGGCATCGGAATTCCTGCCGCCCCGCATTCCTTGCCGACGATATCGCCGATCTGCAGCGCCATGTCGGGGACGTCGAGCGGATCGTCGGACTCGAGATAGGCGATGCCCATTCCGCCACCCAGGTTCAGCTCCTCGATCTCGATCCCCTGCTGGTCCCAGATGCGCTGCGCGACGGTGACAACGCGCGCCGCGGCGACCTGGAAGCCAGCCGCATCGAAGATCTGCGATCCGATGTGCGAGTGCAGACCCATCAGGTCGAGCGACGGCAGCTTGGCGATGCGTCGCACTGCCTCCTCCGCAGCGCCTGATGCCACCGACAGGCCGAACTTCTGGTCCTCGTGCGCCGTCGCGATGAACTCGTGCGTGTGCGCCTCAACACCGAGCGTCACGCGCACCAGCACGGGCTGCACGACGCCGGCTCGTCCCGCCGCGTCGGCGATACGAACGATGTCCTCGTAGGAGTCGATCACGATCCGGCCGACACCGGCAGCGACGGCGGCCTCGATTTCGGCCATCGACTTGTTGTTGCCATGCATCAGAAGTCGATCGCCCGGAACACCCGCACGCAGCGCGACGGCAAGCTCGCCGCCCGACGCCACGTCAATACCCAGACCCTCTTCCGTCACCCAGCGCGCAACCGTGGTCGACAGGAAGGCCTTCGCCGCGTAGTAGACGAGCCGTGCACCTGCGTCGACATACGCAGTGCGGTAGCGACGTGCCCGAGACCGCAGGTCGTCCTCGTCGAACAGGAACAGCGGTGACCCGTAGGCCGTGACAGCGTCGCGGACATCGACCCCGCCGATCTCCAGGGCACCATCAGCATTGCGATGCGCACCCGTCGGCCACACCGCAGGCGACAGCCGGTTCAGCTCGTCGGCGGAGGTCGGACGGGCCACCGACGCATGGTCGGCGACGACGTCGGCGTGGAGCGGTCCGGCCGGGTGTGCGCGCATAACCGAAGGCTAGGGCACGTGGTGGGGACTACCTCGCCAGGAACTGCCACGCTCACGCACCTTGCGCCGTGTCACGGATCCTGGAATACCCGATGGGACCCGATGCGTCGCCAGCGGATGCGGCTTCCGTCCGCTAGGTCAACAAACTCGAAGGTGGCTCGTCCGTCCGGAGATGCGTAAGACCACGTCATCTCCCATACGCGAGGTGCACCCACCATTCGGCGAGCGCGCAGGCTGCCCGGCCATACGAAGCCGCCTTGGTCTGCGACATAACCGTCACAGGCTGCGCTGAACGCCGGGATGACTGCACGAAAGAGGCGCCGGTGCTCGATGGGCAAGGCGCGATAGTCGTTGTCGAACCGCGGGGTCGTTTCGGACTTCACGCTGGAGCGATGGCGTCAAGGTGCGCGAGAAGCGCATCGGCGTCATCGTGGACGGTTATCTCGCCACGCGCCACGTGCACCTCGACCTCCCTCTCACCTGTCTGCCACTGCAGATCCCAGAACCAGGCCTCAACTGCGGGGACAGGAACGACTGGCCGAAGCTCGAGCACTCCGTCGGCGCGCTCAGTGATCTCAACCTGCGCACCGGGTTGGTCCAGCCGGTAGCGGCGACGCAGGCCTGGCGGCAGCGCAACCGTGCCGCGACCCTGGATCGCGAGGAAACCGTGGAAGAACTCGGAGGTGCTCATAAGCCCAGCATTGCCGGCTTACTGCATTACCGTCAACCCGTAATACTGCACTGCACCTACTCCGCCGCAGCCCTCCGCAGGTCCTTCATCAACACGAACAGGCTCAACGGATCCACCGGCGACGGCTCGAATTCCGCGAGGTGCAGGTAGAAGGCGCGTGCCGACGCATCCTTCGCGTGGATGCTCACCGCACGGATGCCGATGATCTCCGATACCTCGACGGACTTGAGCAGCGCGAAAGCCAGCAGATGTCGGCCCACACCGCGACCCTGGTCACGCAGGTCCACGCCAAGACGGGCGATGACCATGATCGGGATGGGATGCCGGGGCACGCCCGCCGCGATCCAGTCCGGGGCGAGATCACGCACGATCGAACCCGCGGCCAGCGAGACGAACCCCGCAACGCGTCCATCATCGACGAGGACATAGGTCGACGACATCCCGGATCGCTCATTGACCAGAGCGTGCCGATTCAGCCACGCATTCAGAGCGGCGTCGCCACAGTCGAAGCCCGCGGTCTCGTGCGCATCGAGCTTCTCGAGTCGACTCACAGGTATGCGTCTAGTCGATGTTGGTCGCCAGCAGGACCGCGAGACGCGGCTTGTGGACAGCCGGACGGTCCAGCATCGTGTGGAGAGCGGTCCACTGCTCGTCGGAGGCGATGAACAGACGGCGATCCATCAGCACCTGCTCCGCCGCCGAACTGGCCGAGTCGAGCACGAACTCCGACACGGTCTTGTTGGCCGCCTCGGCCGCCGCGCGGATCAGCTCGTCCTGGCGCGCGTTGGTCCGGATGCTCAGCCGTCGGTCGCGCTGCCCCGGTTCGGGGTCGGGTAGTGCCGATGCGAGTGCCATGCGCCCTCCTCAGAACGTGTACACCCAATGTACACACGCAAGGGACGCCGACCAGCCCGAAGACTCCCCTACATCCGCTCCGGCGTACTGACGCCCAGCATCCCCAGCCCGTTGGCGATCGTCTGCCGAGCCGACGCGCACAGCCACAGCCGCGCCACGTGAATCGGGGCGAGCTCCTCGTCTCCGCGAGGCAGCACCCAGCACACGTCGTAGAAGCGGTGGTACGCCGTGGCGAGGTCCTCGAGGTAGCGGGCCACCCGATGCGGCTCGCGCAGCTCGGCCGCGCTCGCGACGATCCGCGGGAACTCGCCGATCATGCCGAGCAGGTTGTTCTCCCGCTCATGATCGAGGAGCGACGGGTCGAAGTCGGCAGCGCGCCAGTCGATGCCCAGCTCGCCGGCGTTACGCAGTACCGACGCGATGCGCGCATGCGCGTACTGCACGTAGAACACCGGGTTCTCGCTGGTGGCGCGCGTCATCTCCTCGAGGTCGAGGGTCAGCGGCGAGTCGGCCGGGTAGCGACCCAGCGTGTAGCGCGCGGCATCGACGCCGACCTCCTCGACGAGATCATCGAGCGTGACGATCGTGCCGGCACGCTTGGAGAGCTTGACCTCCTCGCCACCGCGCGTGATTTTCACGAGCTGCCCGATGAGCACCTCGACGTTGTCGTCCATGTCGTCGCCCGCGCAGGCGGCAACGGCCCGCAGCCGGTTGACGTAGCCATGGTGGTCGGCGCCGAGCAGGTAGATGTTGAGGTCGAAGCCACGCGCGCGCTTGTCGACGTAGTACGCGGTGTCGGAGGCGAAGTAGGTGAACTCGCCGTCGGCCTTGATCAGCACCCGGTCCTTGTCGTCGCCGAAGTCGGTGGTGCGCAACCAGACAGCACCGTCGAGCTCGTAGACGTGACCCTGCTCCATCAGCTTCGCCAGGCCGCGCGCGACCGCACCCGACTCGTGGAGTGCTCGCTCAGATGCCCACACGTCGAAGTGCGTGCGGAACAGCGCGAGCACCTGCTGCTGCTGCTTGAGCTGCAGCGCGTACGCCGCCTCGCGGAAGGCGATCAGCTGCTCCGGCTCGGGCAGGCTCGTGATGTCGGGCTTGGCGATGACGATGGCTGCTGCGAGGTCGAGGATGTAGCCGCCGTGATAGCCGTCCGTCGGTACCGGCCGGCCGTTCGCGGCAGCCATGACGGACGCCCCGAACTTGTCCATCTGCACGCCGCGGTCGTTGACGTAGAACTCCGTCGACACCGTGGCGCCGGCAGCAGCAAGCACCCGGGCGATCGCATCGCCGACCGCTGCCCAGCGGGTGTGCCCGAGGTGCAGCGGCCCCGTCGGGTTGGCGGAGATGAACTCGACGTTGACGACCCGGCCGGCGAGTGCGGTGCCGTGCCCCCACTTCTCCCCCGCCAGGACGACCGTGCGCGCGAGCTCGCCCTGCGTGGCACTGTCGAACTTCACGTTGACGAAGCCCGGCCCGGCCACCTCCGCGCTCGCGATGCCGTCGACCTCGACGAGCCGCTCGGCCAGCAGGGTCGCGATATCGCGCGGCGGCATCCCCGCCTGCTTGGCCAGGGCGAGGGCGATGCTGGTGGCGTAGTCGCCGTGCTCACGGGACTTCGGGCGCTCGACCTTGACCTCGGGAACGACGTCGACCGCCAGGCGACCCTCCGCGACGAGCGCGGAGATGAGGTCGGTCAGGGCGGCGGAGAGTTCGTCTGCAGTCACGACGTGAGCCTATCCGCGTGGATTCCCTCACGATTCGAGCCCTCGGATGGCTATGCTTGCCCTCAGGCACGGCCACATCAGCACCACCGTTCTGAGATGCCCGCCCACGAGGCGGGTATCTGCTTTTCTGAGCACGAGCACAGATACGGGACGTCGGTTCGAACGGCTTGGCCCCGTGCCGGGCGACCGTCCGGCGCGACGATCCCGCAAGGAGAATGTGCATCATGGCTCAAGGAACGGTGAAGTGGTTCAACGCTGAGAAGGGCTTCGGCTTCATCGCCCAGGCCGACGGCGGCCCGGACGTCTTCGTCCACTTCTCGGCGATCCAGTCCGACGGCTACCGGTCACTCAACGAGGACCAGGTCGTGGAGTTCGACATCGTGCAGGGCCCGAAGGGTCCCCAGGCTGACAACGTCCGCGCCGTCTGACCGAACGGACATCCGAAGGGCCCCGCCACTTGGCGGGGCCCTTCAGCTTTGTCCGGACCCAGGTCCCCCGACATGTCTTCCGGACAGCACAGGTGTGCCCCGCCCGCGGTGACCTCAAACCTGCCGTCCACAGGGAAGTTTCGTGAGGCACAATGACGACATGGCCGAGGACGAGATCGAGCGGCTCCTACGGGAGATCGATGCCACCAGCGCGAAGCCGGCGGCCCAGCCACCGGCGACGAAGGCTTCCGCCGAGGTTGCGACGCCCACTGATTCCTCCGGTGGCGGCCGGCTGGCCTTCGCCGGGATAGCCGCCGTGGGGCTGGGCCTTGGTGCCTTCCTGTTCGGCATCTTCACCCCGTGGACCGACGCCCTCGACATGGGTGTCGCCGGCGCAGGCGCCGCGTTCATCACCGCACTCGTTGCCGGCCCGCCTCGCTGGTTCTCTAGCTGACCCCGGCCACTGCCTCGGCCTGGCGCTGATCGTCGGCCTCGATGATCGCCCCCCACAGCAGCGCGACGAAGCACAGGTACAGCCACAGCAGGATGACCACCGCTGTTCCGAATACCAGCACGGCGGCACTGAGGCTCGTGGAGTAGCGGGTGTAGATGCCGATGCCGACAGTCGCGGCGGTGATGCCCACGGTGCCGGCGATCGCGCCGCGTGACGTCCACGCCACCCGACGCCGCTGGTTCGGGGCGTGGCGGAGCACCCAGCGGACCACGAGGTAGATCAGCACGATGGCAACCGTCCAGTCGACGAACCAGTTGCCGGTGCTCAGCGGGAACTTGCCGACCCCGAGCCAGCCGAGGAGCCGCGGAAGGAGCGTCAACGCGATGACGACAGCAACGGCCGCGACGATCGCGACGAGAGTGATGACGGCGGAGACTGCGCGCTCCACTGTTCCGCTGCGGATCTCCACCGTGCCGAAGATCGTGTTCATCGCCATCCGCAGGCCGAACACGACTTTCGACGCTGCGTAGATGGCGATCAGCACGCTGACGATGGTGGTGATCGTGAAGGAGCTTGCGGAGGCCTGCTCGATGGTCGCCATCAGTGCGTCGATCATCGGCTGGATGTTGCCGAGCGACTCGGGGGCGTTTGCCGCGAGGCGCTCAAGCGCGGACTTCACGTCTGCCGGATCGAGGAACAGCCCGGCCAGCGTTCCGAAGGCGAGAGCCGCCGGCGCGATGGACAGTGCGACGAAGTAGGCGAGGCCGCCAGCAGCAAGTGACGCCCGCGTGCGCTGGTAGTCCAGGGACAGCCGCCTGCCCCAGTCGATGACTTCCTGCACCCGCGCTCGCACGTCGCCATCCTTGCCGAAGGATCCGCGTCAGCGTCCATCCGCCTCGCTGATAGCCTGTTGCGGCCCGAGCCCCCGTAGCTCAGGGGATAGAGCGCCGGTTTCCGGTACCGAAGGTCGCAGGTTCGAATCCTGCCGGGGGCAC
>CAJAKT010000349.1 GCA_903940375.1 uncultured bacterium
CACGATCGGCAGCTAGCCAGCGAACCGGCTGCGCTCACTCCTCGCCTCAGCGGGCTGATGGCGCTGCGGCTAGCGCTGGCGACGGACCTGACGCGAGCTCGTCGGCATCGGACCCTTGGGGATCGGCATCGAATTCGCGGCATTGCCCAGTGCGTCGAGGCGTCGTCGGATCTCGGTGATCTCGCCGCCACGAAGGTTGCGCGGGAGCTTGTTGAGCGCGGTCTGCAGCTTTGCCAGGGCCACCTGGCCGTCCTCGCCGCCGACCTGGATCTCGTAGATCGGCACGTCGGGCAGCCAGCGGGCGGTGCGCTTGCGCTCGGTGGCCAGCATCGGGACGACGCGGCTGGACGGGCCCTCCGACACGAGGATGACACCGGGCTTGCCGACGACCCGCGTGATGATGTCCTGGCTCTTGCTCACGGCGACGGCGGGGGTGACCAGCCAGTTGCTGCCGCGCTGCGACTCGATGACGGCGGCAGCCGCGCCCGGCTGACCCTCGATCTGCGTGTACGCGGCCTTCATCGCGCGGCGGCTGAACCAGAAGGTGCCCGCCAGCAGGCCAACGGGGATGGCCAGGATGATCGCGGTGAACCAGTTCAGCCACAGGCCGATCGGGATGGCCACCACGAGCGCAGCGCCGAGGAACAGGCCACCGACCTCGAGGGGCAGCAGCTTGTAGACCTTCTGGGTCATCGACCAGTTCTGGGCGAGCGACGACATTGTGGAGCGAATGCGACCGGCCATGGCCGCCAGCCTAGATGAGCCCTGGTGTGGGCCGGTCAGGGCATCAGGATGCGGATGCCCTCGCCGGGGCGGATGACGCCGGGATGCTCGACCCAGCCAGTGACCCCGCGGCGGCCCATGGCGGCCTTGGGAAAGGCCTGTGGGGTCGTACCGAGCTCGGCCTGCACCATGGCGCCGGCGATCGTGCAGGGGAAGTTCTCCCCGCCCGTCATCAGGACGGCACCGCCCTCGAACATCAGCCGGGTCATCCGCGGCAGGGCGGTGAGGTCCGGGATGCCGGTCGTGCAGATGTTGTCGGCGATCAGTCCGGGGGCGAGCGAGTCGACACCGAGCGCGGCCGCGATCAGCGCGAGTTCGGCCTCGTCGACGATGCTGACCTGCCGATGGTTGCGAATCGTCGTGCCGCGGGCGAAGGCTTCCTTCTGCCGCGTGTTCGACGACATCGTCTCGCCGTGATGCCGATCTCCGACGGGACCGCCCCAGTCAAGGGTGATCTCTTCGACCGACAGCGGTGTTGGCGCGTCCGCGGGCCAGATGTTCAGGGCGACGATTCGGATGGTCACGCCGTCGTGTCCGTCCGAGCACCCACGGCCTGGGCGTAGAGGCGGCCGGCGCGGTAGCTCGAGCGTACGAGGGGTCCGCTCATCACGCCGGCGAACCCGATCTCGGTTGCGTACGTGGCCAGGTCGACGAATTCCTCGGGCCGCACCCAGCGCTCGACGGGGTGATGGCGCGCGCTGGGTTGCAGGTACTGGGTGATGGTGACGAGGTCGCAGCCAGCGTCATGCAGGTCGCGCAGTGCCTGGTGGACCTCGTCGATCTCCTCGCCCATGCCGAGGATGAGGTTGCTCTTGGTGACGAGGCCGGCGGCACGTGCCTGCGTGATGACATCGAGACTGCGCTCGTACCGGAAGGCCGGGCGGATGCGCGTGAACAGGCGCGGCACGGTCTCGACGTTGTGCGCGAGCACTGCCGGTGCGGCGTCGAACACCTCGCCGAGGAGTTCGGGCTTGCCGGAGAAGTCGGGGATGAGGACCTCGACACCGGTGTCGGGGTTGAGCGTGCGGATCTGCCGCACGGTCTCGGCATACAGCCACGCGCCCTCGTCGGGCAGGTCATCGCGGGCGACACCCGTGACGGTGGCGTAGTGCAGGCCCATCTTCTGCACCGACTCGGCAACCCGGCGCGGCTCGTCGCGGTCGAGTGGTGCCGGCTTGCCGGTGTCGATCTGGCAGAAGTCGCAACGTCGGGTGCACTGCTCGCCGCCGATGAGGAAGGTGGCCTCGCGGTCCTCCCAGCACTCGTAGATGTTGGGACAGCCGGCCTCCTGGCACACCGTGTGCAGTCCCTCGGCCTTGACCAGGGACTGGATCTCGGTGAACTGGGGTCCGGTCTTCAGGCGCGTGCGGATCCACTCGGGCTTGCGCTCGATCGGAACAGCCGCATTGCGGGCCTCGATGCGCAGCAGTTTGCGTCCGTCAGGGTTCACCACGCGACGATCATCCCAAGACGGCTCTCGACCAGCGGCAGCGCCTCCGCGACGGAGACATCACGGCCGAGTTCGCGCGACAGGGATGTCACCTCGGCATCGACGATGCCGCACGGGACGATGCGGTCGAACCACGCGAGATCGCAGTCGCAGTTGAGGGCGAAGCCGTGCATCGTGACGCCCTCGCTCACGCGGATGCCGATGGCCGCGATCTTGCGGTCGGGGCCGCGGTCGTCAGCTGGCACCCACACACCACTGCGGCCCGCGATCTGTGTGGTGCTGACCCCGAGCTCGGCGCACACGTCGATGAGCATGGTCTCGATGCGGCGCACGTGCGCGACGACGTCCATCGGGCTGGGCAGGCGCACGATCGGGTAGCCGACCAGCTGGCCAGGGCCGTGCCAGGTGATCTTGCCGCCGCGATCGACGTCGATGACGGGCGTGCCGTCGAACGGCCGCTCGAGCGGCTCTGTGCGCCGACCGGCGGTGTAGACCGGCTGGTGCTCGAGCAG
>CAJAKT010000350.1 GCA_903940375.1 uncultured bacterium
ACCCGAATCCCAGTCGGCACGTCTGGGTCTCATGAGGGGAGGCGCAGGGTGCGTCTGTCCAGGACTCGTCCGGCCCGAAGCGGACGACCTCATTGGTTCGCACGAGCAGGCACTCGAGCCAGATCATCTCCGTATAGACGCGACGGCAGGAGACTGATCCGTCCGGGGTCGTGAACACCGTGCGGGTGATCGTGTCGCCGACGCCGGAGTCGAACGGTGGCCGCGGGACGGTGGCGACAGTCACGTCGCCGGCAGGTGCAGCAACAGCGCCGAGGGACGCGGGCAGGATCAATCCAGCAATGACCACGACGGTGGCGCCCAGAACGGACGCGCGATGCTGCCACTTCATGACTACCCCTTCACGATGCTGACCGATTTGAACGCTACGCCGCATTGGCGTGACTTGGCTCGCCGGACGAGTCACCACTGAACGCTCGATCAGGGCGGCGTCGTCACCGCGACGGCCTGCCGGATATCGCGTCATCGGCCATGCCGGGGGTGGACCAAAGTGCAGCCTCGCGGGTCCACAAAGTGCAGCGCCGCCGGGTCGCAAAGTGCAGTGTGGAAGGCACCGGTAACTCGATCACGAGGGGGTATCCATGGCCGCCCGCCCGCGAAGCTACCCGCATCGGCCGCGCGTCCTCGACACGGTTCTCCATGACCCCCACCGTGCGCAAAGGCTCCTCCGCGCTCTGGCACGAAACGTTGCCATGGATCACGCGATCGCTCGCATCACTGCGGAGGCCGACGGCGATGAGACTCCATTGTCGAGAACGAGGGCCTGGGGGCGCCCGACCCGCTTCAGCGGCCTGTGGTGTGTGGGCAGCGATTCCGCGGCGCTGGTCCAGCGAATCCGCGACCGCAAGAAAGCGAATCCGCGACTAACTTAGCGTTTGCGCTGATCAGGCGGTACATTTCCACGGTGAGATCGACCGGACGTTCTAGCGCTATCAGGACCCGGAACGCCATGTCGCTAGTCGAGGAGACTTTGGCAGACACGCCCGTCACAGTGCTCCAGGGGGCCAGGCAGGTCGGGAAGAGCACGCTAGCGAAGGCCATCCTCGAGAACCGGGCGGCCCGTTTCGTCTCCTTGGATGCCGCGGCTCAGTACAACGCCGCAACCGCCGACCCTGACGCGTTCGTACGACAGACCCATGACCTCCTCGTCGTGGACGAAGTGCAGCGTGTGCCCGCATTGATCCGCGCAATGAAGGACGCAGTGGAGGAGGACCGGCGTCCTGGCAGGTTCCTGGTTACCGGCTCTGCCAACGTGCTGCAGCTCAGTGGCAGCGAAGAGAGCCTGGCAGGGCGAGCAGAGACCGTTGTCCTCTACGGGTTCAGCCAGGGGGAACTGGCCGGTCATCGCGAAGACTTCGTCGACCGCGCACTCGCGGGCGACACCCAGGCCCTTGGGGCGCGCTCAGGAGAGTTGACGCGTGCGGAGTACCTTGAACTTGCCTGCGCCGGAAGCTACCCGGAGCCGTTGTCACGCGAGGGCAGGCGGCGCAACGCATGGTTCGACAACTACGTCAGCCGCATCATCACTCGGGACGCAGCCGACGTAAGCAAGCTGGCACATCTGGATCGGCTACCCGATCTCTTACAGCTGCTGGCCGCCAGCACCTCCGGCGAC
>CAJAKT010000351.1 GCA_903940375.1 uncultured bacterium
CTGCTCGAACATCTGATGAAACTGCATGTAGAGGGTGGCATCGCTCTCGATGAGGGCCTGGAGCTCCTGCATCACCGGATGCAGGGGCTTGGGCGTCGCGTCGACGGTCTTGACGAGATCGCGCAGCCAGTCGTCAAGCACAGCCTGATCACTGGGCAGCCACTGGCCCACACGGTAGGGAGCAGGCCGAGCGGCAACCGGCGCCAGTGCCTGAGCAGACTGCGCCCCGACGACGGGCAGTGCCGCGGCTCCCAGGCCGACTCCAGCCATCTGCATGAAACGTCGACGAGTGGTCTCCATCATCCCCCAGCTCCCTCAACTGCCGTTAGCGTCTACACACCCTCGCACAGGCACGGTCACGGCGTGATGTGCGGTGCGAGGTCGCCCCGAAGCAGGGGGAAGGTCACCCTCGCCTGGCAGTTCTCGATGACGGTGTTGGTGCCTGAGTCGACCCCAACCGCCGTCGCTTCGATAACGGCAGTGCCACGACCGTTGGACCCGAGGACACCGGTGATCCTCGCCAACCCGTCACGACCGTTCGATGACCCCGTCAGGTTCATCCGGAACCGATTGCGGTTCAGAGTCGCGGAGCCCGTCACGTAGTCGAAAGCACGGTCCGACTCGGTTCCGTCAGTGGTGTCGGTGCAGGCCATGATGAATTGCACGAGCCTGAGCTTGACCCGGCCGCTCTTTGCCGACAGCACGATCATGGCCGGACCTAGGTCATTCGAGCTGGTTCCGCTCCACAGCTGGTTTGCCAGCACGGCTGGGGCCGCGGGCGCGTCGGCCCGAGAGGCGGCGGATGCCGATCCGACCGGACCGACCAGCGTCGCGATTGCGAGAGCACAGACAAGGATGGTCTTGATGGCGTGCCTCTCCAGGATTGGTGACTGAAGTTCCCACCCGCGGACACCGCTGTCAAGGGTCAGGCGTACTGCAGACCCTCAATCGGACCCGGTCGGCTGAACAGGTAGCCCTGGAACATCTGGCAGCCATGCTCACGCAGGAACTCATGCTGGGCGGTCGTCTCGACGCCCTCTGCGACGACCGACAGGCCGAGGTTACTGGCCAGGGCCAGGATCGTACGGACGATGGCTGCGTCTCCCGCGCTGTGGTTGATGCCGTCGACGAAAGACCGGTCGATCTTGAGCCCTGCCAACGGGAGCCTCTGCAGGTAGGAAAGCGATGAGTAGCCGGTGCCGAAGTCGTCGAGCAGTATCGCGATGCCCTCGTCATCCAGATGGGTCATCTTCGCGATCGCATCATCGATGTCATGGAGGAGCATGCTCTCGTTGAGTTCCAGCTTCAGTCGCTCGCGCGGTGCGCCCGTCTCGGCAATGACAGCAAGAACCTCGTCCACGAAATCCGGCTCGCCGAATTGCCGGGCACTCACGTTGACAGCGATGGTCAGGGTGGCCGTCTGTGGATTCCGACTCCACTGAGCCAGCTGCTCGCACGCGGCCCGCAGCATCGCGCGACCGATGTCTAGGATCTGGCCGGTCTGCTCCGACACCCCGATGAAATCAGCGGGCATGATGACGCCGCGGGTCGGATGCCACCAGCGTGCCAGCGCCTCGACGCCGACGAGCTGGCCGCACGCGTCCACGATCCCCTGATACGCCGGGCGAATGCCACCCGCGAGCAGTGCGTCCCGGAGTTCAGACTCCACTGCGAGACGGGAGGACAGGGCCGCCTGGATCTCGGGATCGAAGAACCGTGCCGCGTGTCGGCCCGCTGACTTGGCCGCATACATCGCGATATCGGCGCGCATGAGAACCTCCTCAGCGCTGGCGTCCTCACTCTCCATCAAGGTGATCCCGACGCTTGCTGTGATCCGGTGGCGAATCGAAGACAGGTCGAACGGCTCCTCGCAGATGGCGTTGATCTTGTTGGCAATGGCGACGGCGGCCATCATCGCCTGATCGGCCGTCTCGCCGAGGCCCTCGACCAGGACGGCAAACTCGTCACCGCCGAACCTGGCCACGGTGTCCATGTCGCGCACGCAGCCGCGCAGCCGACCCCCGAACTGCTGCAGCATTCGATCGCCGACCACGTGCCCCTGGGTGTCGTTGAGGACCTTGAAGTGGTCCAGGTCGATGTAGAAGAGTCCGCTGAAGGAGCCCAGCCGCAGTCCGCGCGACAGCACATGCTGCAGCCGCTCCTGGAGGAATCGACGGTTGGGCAGCCCGGTCAACTGATCGATGTAGGCAATGGCAGCCAGCTCGTCTTCGGCCTTCTTGCGCTCGGTGATGTCCGCGATGCTGCCCACCATCCGGACCGGGTTCCCCGCCTCGTCGAATTCCACGACGCTCCCACGGTCCAGCACCCAGATGACCTGGCCGTCCTTGCATCGCATGCGATGCTCATGTCGGTAGCCACCGGTAGTGGCGAGGGCGCCGCTCACGGCCTCCATCACCTCGTCGGCATCATCGGGGTGCAGGCAGGTGATGAAATCCTCGAGCGAGCCGGTCAGGTCCCCCGCGGCGTATCCGAGCATCTCGATCCACCGATCGCTGTTGACCAGGCGCCCCGAGGGAATGTGCCAGTCCCAGATTCCGTCACCCGTCGCGTCCAGGACGTACCGGAGTCGACGCTCACTAATCTCGATCTGCACCTGGCTGCGACGGATGTCGGTGACATCGTGCGCGATCACCAGGATGTTCGGCTTGCCCTGCGGGCCGATGAACGGCTTCTTGATGGACTTGAAGTGGCGGGTCTCCCCGGTTCTCTCGTCGGTCGAGTCCTCCAGGACGATCTCGGTCTCACCGGAGGCCATGATGGCGAGCACGTTCTGCCGGAAGAACTCGGCCTGCTCGGGCGTGGCGCTGAAGTCACCATCGTGCTTGCCGACCATCTGCTCCGGAGTCGTGCCATACAAATCGGCCACCAGCCGGTTGCCCAGCAGGAAGTTGCCCTCATGGTCCTTGAGGACGATGACGTCAGGACTTTCATCGATGATGGTCCGCAGAACCTCAAGGTCCTGCCGAAGGATTCGCACTTCATCCGCAAGGTCCGCCATCGTCGCCGACCCATCCCTCACGTTTTGCATGCGCGGACCCTAGGGGCACTTCCGCGAACTGTCTTGCCGGGAGGGCGTATTGCCCGATATGAGGGACATTGAGGTCCCTACACGTTCCGGAAGGAAGCAGGGCTTGGCAGCGGGTACCCGGGAATGAACGAACTGGCGCGCTCGATTCGCGTGGGTATAGTTCTCCATCGACCACGCCGGTCGTGGTCACGCTTCCAGCATCAGCGGACGGACGGCTAGAGCAAGGGGGTCGCGGTGAAGGTTGCGATCGGGCTCGTGTGTGCCGCCCTGCTGGCTGTGCTCGCCTGGCCGAGCGTGGGTTTCGCCGACTCCCGATCGGGATCGACCGGTACACCCGCAGCGGAGCAGTCGGCGCCTCCACTCACGGCAACGGTCATGCTCCCGCCGGCCGTGGTAGCCCTCGATCCCCTCACTCCCCCCGTCGATCCCGACGAGGAGCAGAACCTCGCCGCTCAGGTGGTGCCGACGATGGTCGTCCTTGCGCCTGACGTGACGGCCGATGGGGCTCCCCGGCCCGCGCAACCGGGGTACGCCGATGGCGTGACCATTGACGAATTCGACCTGTTCGAGGACTGCGTGACCGTCGATCAGGCGTCCGACCCGTCACCCTCCGCCACTCCGCTGCTGTCCCCTGAGGCATTGCCGTCCGTGGACGCGTCGCCGACAGCCGTGCCCACGTCCCAGCCTGCAGCATCCGCCGAGCCCACGCCCCAGCCCACGGCGACCGCCGAACCCACGGCATCCGCCGAGCCCACCGCGACCGCCGAACCCACCGCCGAAGCGACGCCCCGCGTCAGCGATGCGCCGACACCGTCTCAGACGCCGTCCGCCACTTCGTCGGCGCAGGACTCGAAGGTTCTCTGCCCGATCGAGTAGCACGCCCGCCTTCCTCGCCAAAGTCGAGGGAGACCCACCGCCGGTAACCCTTTCGTTGCTGGGTGCCGCATACCC
>CAJAKT010000352.1 GCA_903940375.1 uncultured bacterium
ATGCCGGACTCGACGATCGTCGTGCAGACGAGGACATCGATCTGCTTGTCCCAGAAGTCGACGATGACCTGCTCGAGCGCACCCTCACCCATCTGCCCGTGCGCGACCGCGATGCGCGCATCCGGCACGAGCTCGCCGATCCTCCTGGCGACGCGGTCGATCGACTCGACGCGGTTGTGCACGAAGAAGATCTGTCCCTCGCGCATGAGCTCACGGTTGATGGCTGCCGCGATCTGCTTGTCGTCGTACGGTCCGACGAACGTGAGCACCGGATGGCGCTCCTCAGGCGGTGTCTGGATCACCGACATCTCACGGATACCCGTGACCGCCATCTCGAGGGTGCGCGGGATCGGCGTCGCCGACATCGCGAGCACGTCGACGTTGGTGCGCAGGGCCTTGAGGTGTTCCTTGTGCTCGACGCCGAAGCGCTGCTCCTCGTCGATCACGACCAGGCCGAGGTCCTTGAACCGCACGCCTGACGTGAGCAGCCGGTGCGTGCCGATGACGACATCGACGCTGCCGTCGGCGATGCCGGCAACGGCCGCCTTCGCGTCGGCATCGCTGCTGAAGCGCGACAGCGCAGCGACCTTGATCGGGAACGCAGCGAAGCGCTCGGCGAATGTCGACAGGTGCTGCTGGACGAGCAGCGTGGTGGGAACGAGAACGACCACCTGCTTGCCGTCCTGCACGGCCTTGAACGCCGCGCGCACGGCGATCTCCGTCTTCCCGTAGCCCACGTCACCGCAGATGAGGCGGTCCATGGGCACGGTGCGTTCCATGTCGGCCTTGACCTCGTCGATGCACGCCTGCTGGTCGGGTGTCTCGACATACGGGAACGCATCCTCGAGCTCACGCTGCCACGGCGTATCCGCACCGAAGGCGTAGCCCTTGCTGGCCTGCCGAGTCGCATACAGCCGGATCAGCTCGCCGGCGATCTGCTTGACCGCCTTGCGTGCGCGACCCTTCGCCTTCTGCCAGTCGGCTCCACCCAGCCGGTGCACCGTCGGCGCCTCACCGCCGACGTACCGGGTGATCAGGTCGAGTTGGTCGGTAGGGACGAACAGCCGGTCTGCGGGCTGGCCACGCTTGCTGGCCGCGTACTCGAGGACGAGGTACTCGCGCTCGGCACCCGCCACCGCGCGCTGCACCATGTCGATGTACTTGCCGACACCATGCTGCTCGTGGACGACGTAGTCGCCGGGCTTGAGGGTCAGCGGATCGATGGCGCGGCGGCGCCTGGACGGCAGCCGGCGCATGTCCTTCGTCGACGACCGCTGACCGACGATGTCGGTCTCGGTGATGACGGTCAGGCCGCATGAGTCCACGACGAAACCGTGCAGCAGCCGGCCCCGCGACACCGTGACGATGCCGGGTTCAGGCACGCCCGAGAGGTCGGGCATCTCGACGACCGGCACCCCAGCGTCGGCCAGTTCCTCGACCATACGGGTGACGGAACCGTGACCCTCGGCCAGGAGTGCGACTCGCGATCCCGCAGCGGCCCACGCCTTGACGTCGGCGATCGCACGTGGCGAGTCACCGCGATAGGACTCCAGCTCGCGCCCCGGGATGCGGATCCGCTGCCCGGCCAATCGCTCCTCGGGATCGTCCGTCGTCTCGGCATCACTCAC
>CAJAKT010000353.1 GCA_903940375.1 uncultured bacterium
TGACTACGACGGGATCCCCGGGCTGGACGTCATTCGCGTCTGAGGGCGTGCCGGCCTAGGAGAAGGCCCGTACGGGCCGCAGGACGCAACCCACCTCCTCGCCGCCGAAGTTCAGGCCGCCACCGCCGAAGTCCCGGTACCACGCGCCGCCCGCACCGGCCTGCGACGAGGACCAGTAGAAATCAGCAGCAAACCCGCCAATCATCGTCCTTTGCAGGTACAGCTGGTTGAGTTCATCCTTCGAGGGCAGGGACCAGTCGTGCAGGCCGCCGCCGGCATAGGCACGCGCTGATACTCCCGCACCCCACGCGCACCCACCCAGCATCGCCGTGGTGTTCGCGGCACCGGTCCCGATCGCGTCCGACGTCGCGATCCGACCAACCCGATTGCACCAGCGCACCCCCGGGTCCCGTGAGCTGCCAGTCCAACCGGCAGGCGCCGCTTCCAGATAGCGACCCCAGGGCTGCTGGGATCCGGCGTCGTAGAACACGATGCCGCCGCCTGGCCCTCGGTCACCGATGCGGTAGGTACGGGCCGCCGCACCAAGCATCGGTGCAGGGCTCTCGCTTTCGTCCGGAGCTACGGGGACAAGGGACGGCTCAGCCGCGTCAGCGCTGGCCTCGACAGTGGGCGCGGAGCTGGGCTCAGCAGGATCGGACTCGGTCGACTCGGACACTGCGTCGTCTTCAGCACCGTCGATGAAGAGCGCTCCGCTGATGAAGGTTGCGGGTGTCGGGACATTGGGCAGGGAGACCGATTCGACGCTATCGGGATGGGGGTCCGGTTCGCGGTGCAGCCGGGTCGCGGTGAAGGACAGGGTGCGTGCGGATTCGTCGTAGACCGGGTCGGTGACCTCGAGGACGATCGATGCGGGCATCGGTGACGCGGGTTCGGTGAAGGACAGCACCGCGTTCGGCGTGACCGGGCTGAACCAGTCGGCCCAGCGGTTCTCGAAGTCGAGCGTGGAGAGCACATACGCATGACGCACCGGCCGGTCGGCGAACTGGGTCACGTAGTCGCGCACGCCCGTCAGGGTCAACGTCAGCCCGGTGTCACCGCTGCCGGCGATGGTGCCGCCCTCCGAGTTCACCACCCACAGGTAGGACACCGGAGCCTGACTCGTCGTATCCGCTGGCGTGGAGCACCCGGTGGTCAACAGACCGAGGGTGGTGAGCAGAGCAAGCAAGGCAACCGATCGGCGCATGACGTACCCCCAAGGGCGGCTAACCGCCATGTCCATTGGACACCCGCTCGACGCAGGTGTCGCCCCAGCCGCGCGCCTGACGCCGCTCACGGCACGGACTTGCCACCATGGGGTCATGGCCAGCAGCGCAGGAGCGGACCCGGGCGACTCCCTGCCCGCAGGCCTGCGCACGCCGCTCGACGGATTCATGGCCCATGTCCGTGACGAGCGCGGCTGCAGCCCGCACACCGTCCGTGCCTACCGTGGCGACGTCACCGACCTGCTCGAGTTCTGCTCGATGCGCGGCGTGACGGATGTCTCGGGCATCACGCTCGCGCAGTTGCGTGCATGGCTTGCGCTGCAGAGCGCGCACGGCCGCGCGAGATCCACCATCGCTCGTCGGGCGGCGTCAGCCCGTGCGTTCACCGCCTGGTGCTTCCGCCGCGGACTCACGTCGACGGATGCGGGGGACCGGCTGGCGAGCCCGCAGGTGTCACGAACGCTCCCGACCGTGCTGGATGCGGCCGAGGCGACGGCGCTGATGGACCACGCCGCGGTGGCCGCCGATGACGGGTCGCCCGAGGCTGTTCGCGACCGCGCGGTTGTCGAGTTGCTCTACGCCACCGGGATCCGGGTGTCGGAACTGTGCGCGATTGACGTCGACGACCTGGTTCCGGAGCGCCGCACGGTCCGCGTGCGCGGCAAGGGAGACAAGGAACGCACCGTTCCCTATGGCGTGCCCGCGGCCGATGCGATCCGAGACTGGCAGCAGGTCCGGCCGGCGCTGTCGCAGGGGCGCGGCGGTGCGGCGCTGTTCGTCGGGGTGCGCGGCGGCCGCATCGATCCGCGGACGGTCCGCTCGGCCGTCCATCGACTGGCCGCCGAGGCTGGCGTCCCGGATCTCGCGCCCCACGGTCTGCGGCACACGGCCGCGACGCATGTGCTCGAAGGCGGAGCAGACCTGCGCACCGTGCAGGAACTGCTCGGGCACGCCACTCTCGCGACGACCCAGCGCTACACGCATGTGTCCGTCGAGCGGCTGCGAGCGACGTTCGCGCTCGCACACCCGCGTGCCGCTGTCGATGCGGACGTCACCTCGGCTTGAGCACGGCGGGAACCCGGCTGATCAGGCTCATCGGATCGAGATATCCGGTCGACGTGCGCAGCCCGATGTGCAGGCAGCCGGCCTCGCCGCCGCAGTGGCCGCCCGTGCCCGCGAGCGTGCCGATGACATCGCCCGCGGCAACCGCCTCGCCCACCGACACGGTGGCGATCACTGGCTCGTAGGTCACCCGTCGGCTACCGGGGCCGGGCAGGCCGATCGACACCACCGGCTTGCCGGCGATGCTCGCCGCGAACGTCACGACACCGTCGGCCATGGCCCGGACCTCCTGCCCTGTGCGGGCGGCCAGGTCGATGCCGCGGTGACCGGACCCCCACGCAGTGCTCGGCGGCCGGAATGCGGACAGGATGGTCGGATCGGCGACGGGCCACTGGCCCCCGGCCAGGACCAGTGCCAGGACGAGGGCAGGGATCATCACACCATCGTCAGCGTGGCCGGGCCGGCCGGTATCCCCCACGGGGTGGCTGGGGAAGCCGGACCGGACCTGTGGACGGAGCACCGTCGGCGAGGCCGTAGGATGTGAGCACTCGGAAGCCCGCCTCGGCAGGGTTCCGGGAATTCACACGACCCAGACCGCGCCGCGCGCGGCCGAACGCCGGTCGGTCCCGCTTCGGTGGGTCTCGGGCGTCGGGGGTCGTCAGGGGCGCTGGTCAACCGACCGGCGCCGACAACCGACAGACGTCGGCTCCTCGGAGTCGGCGTGAACAGGAGTGCACCCATGGCAGTCGTCACCATGCGACAGCTGCTCGAGAGTGGCGTCCACTTCGGGCATCAGACCCGTCGCTGGAACCCGAAGATGAAGCGATTCATCTTCACCGAGCGCAATGGCATCTACATCATCGATCTTCAGCAGTCGCTGTCGTTCATCGACCGTGCCTACGAGTTCGTGAAGGAGACCGTCGCCCACGGCGGTTCGGTCATGTTCATCGGCACGAAGAAGCAGGGCCAGGAGGCGATCGCCGATCAGGCGACCCGCGTCGGGATGCCCTACGTGAACCAGCGCTGGCTCGGCGGCATGCTGACCAACTTCCAGACGGTCCACAAGCGCATTCAGCGCCTCAAGGAGCTTGAGGAGATCGACTACGACGTCGTCGCCGGCTCCGGCCTCACCAAGAAGGAGCTCCTTGTCCTTCGCCGTGAGAAGGACAAGCTCTCCAAGACCCTCGGTGGCATCCGTGAGATGACCAAGATCCCGAGTGCTGTCTGGATCGTCGACACCAAGAAGGAGCACATCGCCGTCGGCGAGGCCCGCAAGCTGGGCATCCCCGTCATCGCGGTGCTCGACACCAACTGCGATCCCGACGAGGTCGACTTCCCGATCCCGGGCAACGACGACGCGATCCGCTCCGTCGCACTGCTCACCCGCGTGATCGCCGACGCTGTCGCCGAGGGCCTGATGGCCCGTGCCGGTGGCGCTGTCAGCGGTGGCGTGGTGGCCGAGGAGCCGCTGGCCGAGTGGGAGCGCGAGCTCCTGGCCGTTGCCGAGGCACCTGCCGAGGCCGTTGTCGTCGAGGCCGTTGTCGAGGCTCCCGTCGATGTCGTCGTCGAGACGGTTGTCGAGACCGACGCACCTGAGTAACGCCCTTCTCCGGCGGGTGCCCTGGCACCCGCCGGAGTCCGGCTGTCCTGAACCAGGCCTGCGGGCCGTGACCTGAACGTGCACATCTGGAGGATGAGGAATCACCATGGCGACCATTTCCGCCGCTGACGTCAAGAAGCTTCGCGACCTCACGGCCGCGGGCATGATGGAGTGCAAGAAGGCCCTCGAGGAGACCGACGGCGACTTCGACAAGGCTGTCGAGCTGCTCCGCATCACGGGTTCGGCCAAGGCCGCCAAGCGTGGTGCCGAGCGCGAGGCCTCGAACGGGATGGTCGCCTCGTCGGGCAACGCCCTGATCGAGCTGCTGTGCGAGACCGACTTCGTCGCGAAGAACGAGGACTTCATCGTCCTCGCCGGTGCTGTGGCCGCTGCGGCCGATGCCGGTCAGGTCGCTGACCGCGAGGCCCTGCTCGCCGCGACGCTGGCTGATGGGCGCACCGTCGGTGACACGCTCGGCGAGATGGCTGGGGTCATCGGCGAGAAGATCGAGCTCGGCCGGGTGTCCGTTCTCCCCGCTCCCGTGGCGATCTACCTCCACCACCGCGCATCCGATCTGCCCCCGCAGGTCGGCGTCATCGTCGCCTACACGGGCGACGAGGCCGCAGCCCGCGCGGCAGCCATGCAGGTTGCCGCCATGCGCCCGCAGTTCCTGACCCGCGATGACGTGCCCGCCGATGTGGTTGCCAACGAGCGCCACATCGCAGAGGAGACGGCCAAGGAGGAGGGCAAGCCGGAAGCGGCCATGCCCAAGATCATCGAGGGCCGCGTGAACGCGTTCTTCAAGGACACCGTCCTGCTCGAGCAGCCCAGCGTGGTCGACAACAAGAAGAA
>CAJAKT010000354.1 GCA_903940375.1 uncultured bacterium
ACAAGGCCACGGTCGAGCTGGTCGTATTGGGCGGCTTCGTCGAAGTGTGGCTCGCAAAGGAGGGCCACGACGGCCTCGTCGGCATCAACTGCCTGGAGAAGATCCAGCTCTCGACTCCCGCCACCCTGCTCGGCGCCATGATCGCGGGCGTCGACGTCGTGCTCATGGGCGCCGGCGTGCCACGCGAGATCCCGCGTACCCTGAACGACCTTGCGGCCGGCCGCGTCGTGCACCTGCCCATCGACGTCGATGGTGCCGATGCTGACCGCTTCACCCTCGACCTTGATGCCGCGGAGGTGGTCGGCCCCAGCCTGCCGCCGCTGACCCGCCCGGTCTTCCTCGCCATCGTGTCCGCACACGTCCTGGCAGCGTTCCTGGCTCGCGACGAGGACATCCGGCCCGATGGCTTCGTCGTCGAGGGGCCGCCCGCAGGCGGCCACAACGCGCCGCCGCGCAAGAGCGTCATTGATGAGAAGGGCGAACTGCTCTTCGGGCCGCGCGACGAGCCAGACCTGGCGAAGATCGCTGCCTTGGACATGCCCTTCTGGCTTGCGGGGGCCGCTGGCACTCCGACCGCGCTGCGCGAGGCCATCGAGGCAGGTGCCAAGGGAGTCCAGGTCGGCACGGTCTTCGCACTGTCGACCGATTCCGGACTCCTCGACGAGATCCGCACTGCCCTGCTCGACGGCATCCGCGACGACTCCCTCCACGTGCGCACGGATCCGCTGGCGTCGCCGACCGGCTTCCCCTTCAAGGTGGCCGAGATCGCGGGCACGATCTCCGATCGCGAGGTCATGATCGACCGCCCGCGCCTGTGCGATCTCGGCTTCCTGCGCACGCCGTACCTGCGCCCTGACGATGTCGTCGGCTACCGCTGCGCCGCCGAGCCTGAGCACATGTACGAGCGCAAGGACGGCACGGCCGAGGACACCATCGGCCGCGCCTGCGTGTGCAACGGTCTCACGGCATCGGTCGGTCTCGGCCAGGTCCGCAAGGACGGCTACCGCGAGCTGCCGATCGTGACGCTCGGCTCGGACACCAATGCGGCGCGTCAGCTCCTGGAGATCTACCCCGACGGCTGGACGGCGACCGAGGTCGTGAACTGGCTGGTTACGGCCTGAGCGTGCGGTCTGCGGTGTCGGTCTCGGCCGATGCCGCGTCCGGATCGGTGTCTGCGCGTCGCGCCATCGTCTCGACGATCGTCCGCGAGATGTCCTGGGCGGTGAGGCCGCACTCGGCCAGCACCTCGACCCGCTTGCCCTGATCCAGGAACCGGTCGGGCACGCCGATCATGCTGAGCGGAACCTCGACGCCCGAGTCGCGGAGCAGCTGGCTCACCGCTGATCCGACTCCACCGACGCGGATACCGTCTTCAACCACCACCACGAGGCGCGCAGCGGCGGCCAGCGGGACGAGCGACACCGGCACCGGCTTGACCCAGCGGGGATCAACCACCACCACGCCGATGCCCTGCGCCTTGAGCCGCTCGGCAACGTCGATGCACAGGGGGGCGAAGGCACCGACCGCGACGATGACGACTTCGGGATGGCCTGACTCGGCGATGACGTCGTAGCCATCCTCGGAGCGCAGGGCAGGGATCGCCGGGCCGAGGGCACCCTTGGGGAAGCGCACCACGGTCACCGCGTCATCGACGGCAACGGCCTCACGCAACTCTGCGCGCAGCGTGGCCTCATCGCGTGGTGCAGCGATCCGCAGGTCTGGCACGACCTGCAGCATCGCCATGTCCCACATGCCGTTGTGGCTGGCACCGTCGTCACCCGTCACGCCGGCACGATCGAGGACGAAGGTCACACCCGCGCGATGCAGGGCGCAGTCCATCAGCACCTGATCGAAAGCCCGGTTCAGGAAGGTCGCATACAGCGCCACCACCGGATGCAGTCCGCCGTATGCCATGCCCGCAGCGCTCGTTACCGCGTGCTGCTCGGCGATGCCGACATCGTACGTGCGCTCGGGGAACCGTTCGGCGAACCTGTCCAGGCCAGTGGGTCCGAGCATGGCTGCGGTGATGGCAACGACATCGGGTCGCTCCTCGCCGATCGCGACAAGCTCGGTGGAGAACGCCGCCGTCCACGACGGGCCGCCGGCGTTCAGTGGCTTGCCGGTATCGGGATCGATGACGCCGACCCCGTGGAACCGGTCGGCCTCGTCATGCTCGGCCGGACCATAGCCGTGGCCCTTGTGCGTGATGGCATGGACGATGACCGGACCGGGGAACGCCTTCGCGCGATTCAGGGCGAACTCGAGCTCCTGCTCGTCATGTCCGTCGACCGGGCCGATGTACTTCAGCCCCAGATCCTCGAACAGGCCCTGCGGTGCGACGACGTCCTTGACGCCCTTCTTCATCCCGTGCAGCGCACCGTAGATCGGCTCGCCGACGACCGGCGTGCGATGCAGGACGCGCTTGCCCCAGTTCATGAACTTCTCGTACCCGTGCGTGGTGCGCAGAGTGGCCAGATGATGCGCGAGCCCGCCGATGGTCGGCGAGTACGAACGCGCGTTGTCGTTGACGACGATGACGACCGGACGGTCGGAGCCGGCGATGTTGTTAAGCGCCTCCCAGGCCATGCCGCCGGTCAGGGCCCCATCGCCAATGACAGCGACGACGTGCTGGGCGCCGAGGAGCCCGCGTCGCTCCCAGGCCTTGGCCAGGCCGTCGGCGTAGGACAGCGCGGTCGAGGCGTGCGAGTTCTCGACGAGGTCATGCACGCTCTCGCTGCGGCTCGGGTAGCCCGACAGTCCGCCGCGCTGGCGCAGCCGGTCGAAGTCCCCTGCGCGCCCCGTCAGCATCTTGTGGACATAGGCCTGGTGGCCGGTGTCCCAGACGATCATGTCGTCGGGCGAGCGGAAGGTACGGTGCAGCGCGATGGTCAGTTCGACGACGCCCAGGTTCGGGCCCAGATGCCCGCCGGTGGCGGACACCTTCTCCACGAGAAAGGACCGGATCTCGGCAGCGAGCTCAGGGAGCTGCTCGGGAGTAAGGGCTCGGACGTCGCGGGGGTCGCGGATACCGGCCAACAGGGTCACTTGCCGATTCTAGGCGATCGGGGGTGGATCCGCCCCGCCGCGCGCAGGTCTGGCCCGCCCATATCGACGACCCTGGGGCGACAGCCAGGTGCACCCACCAGCGGCATCGCTCGCGAGGATCTCCCAGCCCGCGTGGGTCTTGAGCTGATGGTGCCGGACGCACAGGGCCCCCAGATTATCGGCGGAGGTGCTCCCACCGTCCTGCCAGGCAACGGCGTGGTCGATCTGGCACCGAGCGGCGCGGCGCGGGCAGCCCGGGAACCGGCAGGTGCGATCCCGGGCGACGATGAAGGTCCGTAGCCGGTCGGGCAGTGTGTAGGCCTGCCGCCCGACGTCGAGCAGTGCGCCCGTGGCCGGCTCGACCACGAGGCGACGCATGGTCAGGGCCACCTGCGGATCGGCCAGCAGGTCGTGAACAACCGCGGCGGACACTGCTCCCGCGCCCAGCAGTTCGGCCGGACCGTCTGAAGCACCCAGGAGGACATCCAGGGGCACGATCACATCAAGGTGCGCGCGAAGAGGCGCTGCCGTCCCCGAACCGCCCAGCGCGAGGTGAAGGAGCGCCTCGACGCGCCGCTCCCCGATCGTCGGGACTGCGGCCATCGGGCCAGCCCCGCTGTCTTCAGCGGGCTGGCCAACCGTGCGGGCAGCCTGATCGCACGCGGCCTTGACCGCATGGGCGTGCTCCGTCGACATGCGGGCCATCAGGATGCTCAGGCCGTCGGGCTCGTCGACTACCCAGACATCACGGGTGCAGCGCGCCCGCTCACGCCGCAGACGCTGCCCCTCAGCATCGATCGCC
>CAJAKT010000355.1 GCA_903940375.1 uncultured bacterium
CGCACTGCGCGGCCACGACCCCGACACCGCCGTACTGCGCCTGCGCCCACGGCCCGGCGAGGACACCCTGCGCACCGACGATGTCATCCAGACTCTGCGCGACCACGCGCACTCCATCGCCACGGTGATGATCGGCGGCGTCAACTACCTCACCGGCGAGGTCATGGACATGAAGGCCATCACTGCCGTCGGGCACGAGATCGGTGCGACGGTCGGCTGGGACCTTGCGCATGCCGCGGGCAACGTCCCCCTGCAGCTACACGACTGGGACGTCGACTTCGCTGCGTGGTGCACCTACAAGTACTTGAACTCCGGACCGGGTGCGATCGCCGGTGCCTTCGTGCATTCGCGTCATCTCGACGACCCGACCCTGCCAAGACTCGAGGGCTGGTGGAGCACCGATCCCGCCAGCCGCTTCGAGATGAATCCGGTATCGCAGCCGCAGCGGTCCGCCGATACGTGGTCACTGTCGAACCCGCCCATCCTCGCGATGGGGCCGGTGCACACGTCGCTGCAGCTATTCGACGAGGTCGGCATGCCCGCAGTGCGCGCACGGAGCCTGCGGCTCACCGGCTACCTGCGCGGCCTGCTCGAGTCACTCGCCGAGCGCGCGCCGATCCAGCTCGTCACCCCGGCCGACGACGACCACCATGGAGCCCAGATATCCGTCCGCGTCCAGACTGATGTCACGGCACTCGCCGATCGGATGAGCGAGAACTGGGGCGTGGTCGCCGACGACCGCAAGCCCGACATCATCCGGCTCGCGCCGGCACCGCTCTACTGCACGTTCCATGACTGCTGGCGAGCCGTCGATGCGCTCAGCCAGGAACTCACCGGAGAGGGAATCGCATGACCTCGATCGCGGACACGCGCATTGCAGTGGTTGGCGCAGGGCTGGTGGGCTCGCTGCTCGCCTGCTACCTGGGCCGTCGGGGATACACCGTCGATGTCTACGAGCGGCGACCCGATCCCCGTTCGATCCCGGCAGAGCGGGGCCGCTCGATCAACCTCGCCCTCTCGGAGCGCGGACTTGACGCCCTCCGGCGCATCGACCTCGTCGACACCGTCATGGCACCGGCCCTGCCGATGCACGGACGGATGATCCACGGCAAGGACAGCAGCCTGACGTTCCAGTCGTACTCGTCCTCGGGCGACCGCGCCATCAACTCCATCGGCCGCGGTGCACTCAACGAGACACTGCTCGATGCCGCCGAGGCAACCGCAGGTGTACAGCTCCACTTCGATTCGCGCCTGGCCGACTACGACCTCGCCACGAACACCTTGACCCTGGAGCACGGCGGTTCGCTCAACTCCGTTACGGCAGATGTCGTGCTCGCGACCGATGGCTTCGGCAGCGTCGTGCGCCAGTCACTCGAACGCATCGGTCGCACGAGTGTCGTCACCGACATGCTGGAGTTCGGCTACAAGGAGCTCACCATCCCCGCGCGCGACGGCGCCTTCGCGATGGACGCCGACTCCCTGCACATTTGGCCACGCGGCGCGTCCATGATGATCGCGCTGCCGAATCCCGATCAATCGTTCACGTGCACGTTGTTCTGGCCGAAGGCGGGCGATGGCGGCTTCGGCACCCTCGAGACACCCGATGAGATCCTCGCGCACTTCACCGCGGAGTACCCCGATGCGGTTCCGCTGATGCCGACTCTCGTCGAGGACTACCAGTACAACCCGGTCGGGCTCCTCGCCACGATCCATTCCGATCCCTGGCAGGTCGACGGCAAGGTCGGGCTGGTCGGCGACGCGGCGCACGCGATCCTGCCCTTCTTCGGTCAGGGCGCCATGTGCGGCTTCGAGGACGTGGTCGAGCTCGACCGCTGCCTCGACGAGGTTGCCGACGACTGGGCCCTGGCCCTGCCGATGTACCAGGAGCGACGCCGGGTCAACTCCGAGGCGATCGCCCAACTCGCGAAGGAGAACTTCGTCGAGATGCGCGACAAGGTGGGCTCGAAGTCGTTCCTGCTGACCAAGAAGTTCGAGCATGCGCTCGAGAAGGTGCTGCCGGGCACGTACCTGTCCCGCTACGAGATGGTGTCGTTCACGACGATCCCGTACTCGGAGGTGATCGAGCGCGCCAAGAAGCAGCAGCGGGTCATGGCCGTCGCTGCGGGTGGCGCTGTCATCGCCGTGGCCACCCTCACCACCGCACTCCTGCGCCGGGTGTCGGGCTCGGACGACTGATGAGCAGCCAGAGCCATCTGGTCTTCGGCAAGGCCAAGCCGCGCGGTCGCTTCCCGCACGCGAAGCGCGCCGGTGACTTCATCTACGTGTCCGGCACGTCCAGCAGAAGGCCCGACGACACGTTCGTCGGCGTCGACGTCATCGACGGCACGAAGGTCCTCGATGTCTCGGCGCAGACCCGTGCGGTGATCGAGAACATCCGCGACATCCTCGCCGACGCAGGTGCCGGGCTCGGCGACCTCGTCCAGGTCACGTCCTATCTCGTCGACATGGCCGACTTCGCCGCCTACAACGCGGTCTACGCCGAGTTCTTCACCGAGGACGGCCCGACGCGCACGACCGTCGCGGTGCACCAGCTGCCCCACCCTGACCTGCTCATCGAGATTCAGGCCGTCGCCTACCAGCCGGGAGATACGCATGTCTGACCTGACGACAACCCTCGACTTCAATGCCTGGCTCGCCGAGCATGGGCCGCACCTCAAGCCTCCGGTCGGCAACAAGGAGGTGTTCCCGGGCCAGCAGGACTTCATCGTCATGGTGGTCGGTGGCCCGAACCAGCGCACCGACTACCACCAGGAGCCCTACGAGGAGGTCTTCTACCAGCTCACCGGCACGATGCACGTCGACCTGCAGACGCCCGAGGGCAAGCAGACCGTCACGATCGGCCCCGGCGAGATGTGGGTTCTCCCCCGCAACGTGCCGCACTCCCCCCAGCGTCCGGAGGCGGGTTCCATCGGGCTGGTGTTCGAGAAGCCACGCGAGACGGGGGTGCTCGAGCACTTCCAGTGGTACTGCCTCGAGTGCAACCACAAGATCCACGATGTGGAGCTGCAGGTGACCGACATCGTCACCGACCTGCCGCCCATCTTCGAGTCGTTCTACGCCGATCAGGATGCCCGCACCTGCGGCAACTGCGGCGCCGTGCACCCCGGCAAGGGCTGAGCCACGCCCGTGCCCGTTGTCGACGTCCACTCGCACTACGTCCCGCAGGGCTGGCCCGATCTCGCTGACGTGTGCGGGGGCTCGGACTGGCCGTCACTGAGAGTCGACTCCGCCACGGCGGCGACGATCATGCTGGGCGAGCGCGAGTTCCGGCCGATCACCGATGCCTGCTGGAACGCCGACCAGCGCCTCGCGGACATGGAGCAGGACGGCGTCGACATCCAGGTCGTTTCGCCAACGCCCGTCTTCTTCGCGTACGCCCGCACGGCGGCGCAGGCGACGGCCGTTGCCGGAATCTTCAATGACCTCGCGCTCGAGATCACCGCGCAGCAGCCCGACCGGCTGGTCCCCTTCTGTCAGGTGCCACTGCAGGATGCCGACGCAGCCTGCCGTGAACTCGACCGAAGCATCGCGAACGGTCATCGCGGAGTGGAGATCGGCAACCACGTCGGCGATGCCGACCTTGATGCCGGTGGTGTCATCGAGTTCCTGCAGCACTGCGCGGAGACCAACGTGCCCGTCTTCGTGCATCCGTGGGACATGCCCTCGTCACCGCGCCTTGATCGGTGGATGGCGCAGTGGCTCGTCGGCATGC
>CAJAKT010000356.1 GCA_903940375.1 uncultured bacterium
CGGCGGATCTCAACGAGGAGCGGCTGCCAGTCGGACACCAGCCCACGCTCGAGAGTCGTGACGATCGCCTCGTAGGGCCAGGTGGTGACGTCGTCCTGAGGCGTTGCGTCGACGTTGCGGAAGGCAAGCGCCATCACGCACCGCCAGCCAGTCGGACGGCCAGGTCGGCACATGCGGCGACGACATCCGACCACGCATGCCACCGTGGAGCCAGACCCTTGTATCGGGGAAGTTCGCGGGTGACCGCCTCATCACGCGGATCGGGCTCAGCAAGTCGCACGACGAGGGACGTCAGGACCGATCCCTTCTCCATGGAGCGGTCGTCGTAGTAGTCATCGATCTGGCTCAGGATCGCCACCGCGTTCACGGTGCCGAGGTGATCAGAAAGCGCCACAACGTCGAGGTAGTCGCGCACCTGATTGCGCTGAACCACGAGGTAGGCCTTGATGCGAAGGGACTCCGCTGCCGTTGGTGCCGTCACGTGCAGGCCAGGCCCAACCTCGACGTCACACGTTTCCAGTGGACGCGTGCGACGCATCTGCCGCAGGCCCGCCTCGACACCATCGAGCGAACCGAGAATCGTCATCGGCGGCTTCGATGCACGGACAGACGTCGCCCAGCCGTCGCTGGCTTCGACGGCGTCGAGTACCTCGGCGTAGCGCTCCGCGAGGTCGGTCAGCACATGGTCATGGTCGAAGGACTCCCGATGGCCGGCATGCAGGGCGGCCGCCGCACCGCCGACAAGGACGGCGTCGGGCACCAGTCGCTGGAGTTCCGCAGCCGAGGTCAGTACGCGGCGCAGGGAGTCGCTCAGTTGCGGGGTTCCGTCACTTGCCACGCTCGAATATTATCACAATCGATAACTCTCCGGCTAACGCCGCCGCAGTCTCCGTAGTCGCTCGGCGGCCCGCCACGTACGGCTCGACAGGATCGCCGACAGGGCCGCAGCATCGGCCGCTGCGGCGTCCGCGCCGACGGCGCTGGTGGCTACCTCCGGCAGCTGCGTGATCCGCTCGAAGAACTCGGTCAGCTGCTGCGCGAAGCCGGCCCAGGTGTGCTCGTGGATCGCGGCCTCAAGTGCCGTCACGCGCTCGGCCCGCGCGCCTTCGTCGGCGAGCAGCCTCGCGAGGTCGGCCGCGTGCTGCTCGATCGACCAGCCCGCGGGCAGGCCCGAGGCTCGAGCGATCTCCTTCAGCGGCCCGAAGTCGGTGAAGACGGTCGGGGTCCCCATCGCAGCGGCCTCGTACGGCACGAAGCCGAAGCCCTCGGCGCTCGACGGGTACAGGACGACGGTGGCGTTGGCGAGCAGCCAGGCGCGGCTCTGCGAGCTGACGTGGCCGACCGTGTGAATGCGGCCGCGCAGATCAAGATGCCGCGCGGTGAGGTCGTCCTCCTGCTCCTTCGAGCTGCTGCCCTTCACGTGCAGGCCCGCGAGCACGAGATCGCACGGCTGGCCGGCCTGCAGTGCGGCTTCCCAGACTCTGATCGCGAAGTCACGGTTCTTGTGCTGGAAGTCGTTGCCCAGCACGACGACAAAGCGCTTGCCGCCCAACGACTTCACGGTCTCTGCAAGATCCTCGTCCGGCTCCTGCGGAGCGAGATCGAAGGACACATGATCCAGGCCGAGCGGGAGCGCAAGCACGCGGTCGGGCTCGAGCCGCGGCACCTCGTCGAGAAGGCGCGTCGCGACATCGGCGCTGATCGCGGTGATGCCATCGACGCTCAGGGCGATGCGCCGCTGCAGCGCGCGATAGGCACGCCACGCGTCGGCCGAGCCGTGATAG
>CAJAKT010000357.1 GCA_903940375.1 uncultured bacterium
CCAGTTGCAGCAGCGACTGGACGACCGGCGGATCACCCTGCAGATCAGCGATGCTGCGACCGCATGGCTGGTCGATCGCGGGTTCGACCCGGTCTACGGCGCACGGCCGCTGCGCCGGCTGGTTCAGACCGCCGTCGGCGACAAACTGGCGAAGGGCATCCTGTCGGGTGACATCCGCGATGGCGACGAGGTGCTCGTCGGGGTCCTGCCGGACGGCAGTGACCTGTCCCTCACCGGCTGATTCGACGAATCCGAAGCCCGGCGGTGCGGAGCGCCAGCACGATCGTCCGTGAGTCGACCTCGATCGCGCCTTCGGCGACGGCGACGCTGCGAATGTCGGTACTGATGTCGTAGTGGTCGCCGCCGAAGGCGCGATCGGGAATACCGACCCAGCGGGCGAAGGCGTGCAGTTCCTCAAGGCTGGTGTCGCTGATCATGTGACAGAACAGGTACCCGCGCCAGGGCCAGATAGCGTCGTCAACGAGGATCGCCACGATTACGCGAGCCCCGCACGAAGGCGATCCAGGGCCTCGTCAAGCACGGTGGTTCGCTTGCAGAACGCCCACCGCACGAACGGGGCACCGATCGATGGGTCGTCGCAGAACACCTGATGCGGAATGGCGACGACACCGGTGCGGCGCGGCAGGTCACGGCAGAAGGCCAGCCCGTCGACGTAGCCGAACCCACTGACGTCGGTGCTGACGAAGTACGTTCCCTCGGTCGGAATGATCCGGAAGCCCAGATCGGCAAGTCCCGCACTGAGCAGGTCGCGTTTCGTGGCGAGATCGGCACGGAAGTCGGTGAAGTACTCGTCGGGCAGGCTCAGGCCGAAAGCCATCGCATGCTGGAACGGGCCACTGGACACATAGGACAGGTGCTGCCGCACCACGCGTACGGCGGCGATGAGCTCGACCGGTCCGGTCGCCCAACCAACCTTCCAACCCGTGAACGAGAACGTCTTACCGCCCGAGCCGACTGTGACGGTGCGCTCCCACATCCCCGGGAGGGTCGCGATGGGCGTGTGCTGGTGCCCCTCGAACCACAGGTGCTCGTAGGCCTCGTCGGAGAGGACGAGAAGGTCGTTGTCGATCGCGATCCGGGCAACCTCGGCCAGTTCGGCAGGCGTGAACACGATGCCGGTCGGGTTATGGGGGGAGTTGAGCAGGATAAGTCGCGTGCGCGGAGTGATCGCGGCGCGCAGGGCATCGAGATCGGGGCGCAGGCCGGGTCCGTTCATGGGCACGCCGACTCGTCGGCCGCGTGCCAGCGAGATACCGGCTGCGTAGATGTCGAACCAGGGTTCGAAGACGACAACCTCGTCGTCTTCATCGACGAGTGACATCAGTGCGGACTGGATCACCTCCGACGCGCCGGTCCCCACGACGACCTCGGTGTCCGGATCGACGTCGAGACCGTAGAAGCGGCGCTGGTGCTCGGCGATTGCTGCGCGCAGAAGCGGCAGGCCGTTCGGTGGCGGGTACTGGTTGCCGCGGCCATCGGTGATGGCGGCAATAGCCACGTCCTTGAGGGCCTGCGGGCCATCAGTGTCGGGGAAGCCCTGTCCGAGATTGATCGCTCCCACCTCGGCTGCGAGCGTGGACATCTCAGCGAAGATCGATGTGGTGTGCTCCCCCATGCGGGGGACGAGCGGAGGCTGCCGTCTGGACATGCGTGAACGGTAGCGCGGCGCTGATGTGCCGGCTGGCCATGCGGCTAACGGCGTGGAGTGACGATGATCGGCAGCGACTCGGCGATGCCGACTTCATTCTGGGCACGCAGCACGCATGAGTAGCGGACGGACCGCATCGCGGTGATGACCGCCCGCCCGGCCTTCACGGGTGCCCCTCGTCGTGCCCCGCCGTCGACGGGCGTGCAGACCACGCGGGTCGAGACGAGGGTGCTGCCGTTGGCATCGGTGCGAGAAACCCGGAAAGCAGTGGTGCCGCGGTTCGCGGTACTGGCCTTGGTGATCCTCCCGACGACCGGCACCGCCGCGGGTGTCACGGGGATCGGACCGGCGACGGGTGAGTTCCCGTTGGCATTGCCAGCGATTCCCGTGACGTCGTAAGACGTTCCGTTGACGAGTCCGTCAACGGCACAGTACGAGGGGGCACCGTCGCGACGAGGTTCGGCGAAGCAGTTCCACGCCTGACCCGTCACTGGGTCGACGACCGTCGCTGCGAAGGCTGTGATGGGAGCGGCGTCGCCGGCGACGAAGCCCACGACAATCCGAGCAGACTGTGGTGTCGCCGAGAGCGTGGGTGCGACGGCGGGGATATCAGTGGGGCCTGGCTTGGGGACAGCGATGGCCTTGTTCGCGATGAGGAAGTCCAGTTGCGAAGCGACCCGGGTGTAGACACCGGGGAGGTCGATGGCGCAGTCCTCGCCCCAACTGACGATCCCCACGAGACGTGCTCCGTCGCCTTGTCCGGAGACAAGTGGGCCGCCCGAGTCACCATTGCAGCTGTCGATCACCCTGCCGTCGTTGGTGAGCCCGGCGGCGCAGAGCATCACGCGAGCATCGGCATCCGAGGAGCTGAAACCCTTGAAGGTGTAGCTGCCGATGGTGAACGGTGCCCCTCCGCCACAACTCGCATCAGGGAAGATCACCAGGTTGCCGACCCGGAATGCGTCAGGGAAGGACTTCCCTGACGCGGAGGTGTTGCCCCAGCCGGCAACGCGGACAGCACTCCCGGGTGCCGTCGCGTTGGCCACCTCTTCGACGGGTATCGGCTGCAGGTACGGGATGTCGGTGACGGGCTCGGCCAGAGTGAGGATGGCCACGTCGTTGGCCGCGGACGCGCGCCTGTAGTCGGGGTTGGGCGTCACCTGCACGACCTGCAGGATCCGTAGGTCGTCACCTCGCAGAGTCGGCCCGATCCCGATCAGGATCTCCGAAGGACCCTTGACGCTCCCGGTCTTCTGATCCACCACGCAGTGCGCCGCGGTAACCACGGTCGTTGGCGTGGTGAGCGTTCCTCCGCAGAACTGCGCTTGGAAGGCACTCTCGCTCTCGACGCGGTCGGCCGTGAGGAGGGCGACGAGGAAGGGGAACTGAGAGCCATTTCCGAGGTCACCGTTGACGACGACGGGTCGAGCTACGGGGGCTGCGGTCGCGGTCTGGCTCAGCGTCAGGCTCGTCAGCACGGTGGCCATGACAGCCAGCGTGATGACCCGAGTGATCATTCGGCCAGAGCTCACGAGGCCACGCTACGTTGGTGTGGACGGTCACGGCCAGATTGGGGTGGCCGGACTTCCTGATGGTGGAGAAAGCGAGTAGCTGATGCCGACAGCACTGATCACGGGTCCGACATCGGGAATCGGACGCGGTTTCGCCGAGGAGTTCGCCCGCAAGGGATTCGATCTCGTTCTCGTGGCCCGTGATGAACTCCGCCTGGAGGCGCTGGCAGCCGAGTTCGCGACGGCGTATGGCGTCGCCTGCGAGGTGCTGCCTGCCGATCTCACTATCCGCGCGGATGTCGATCGGGTGGCCGAGCGCCTGACCGATGCCCAGCGTCCCGTTGGCGCATTGGTCAACAACGCCGGATTCGGGCTGAACCGGTCCTTCCTCGCCGCATCAGTCGACGACGAGCAGCGCATGGTCGATGTCCTCGTGACAGCCGTGATGCGGCTGACGCGCGCAGTGGTTCCGGGGATGGTCGAGCGACGCACGGGCATGGTGATCAACATCAGCAGTGTCGCTTCATGGATCACCGGGGGCACCTACTCGGCCGCGAAGGCGTGGGTGACGGTCTTCAGTGAGAGTCTCGCCCAGGAGCTTGACGGAACCGGCGTGCGCGTCACGGCAGTGTGTCCGGGGTTCGTGCACACCGAGTTCCATGAGCGTGCGGGGATCGACATGTCGTCGATGCCCGAGTGGATGTGGCTGGATGTGCCTGCGGTGGTGGATCAGGCGATGCGTGATGTCGCGCGCAGTCGACCGGTCAGCGTTGCCGGCCCGCAGTACAAGGTCTTCTCGGCCTTCCTCCGGCACGGCCCGCGATCACTGGCCCGGCTGGCTACCGCCTCGCGCCAGCGCAATCCGCGTTTCGGGGCCCGCGACTAGTCGGCTGGTTGCCAGCGGGGAAGTTCGTCGAGGGCGATGACGGTCCACCCGCGGAGCCGGCCCTGGAGAGATGCATCGCTGGTGGGATCACATGCCACGGTGACGGGTGCATCGGGCCAGGTATCGGTGACGGGCGGAAGCAGGGGTTCCACGAGCAGGTACTCGGCCGTGCGCCGATGGGCGCTGCGCTGGGCGAGGGCGATTGCCGGGAGCAGCTGTGCCAGTTGGCCGTGAGCCACGATGGCGAGCGGCGGCGGGGGATCGATGAGCGTGATCGCCGCACACAGGCGTGCGGGCAGGGCTGACTCCGGCCCGTCCACGGGAGTGATGTCCGCCAGCACCAGGACCGTCGTCACGCCCGACACCCTAGGCTGCTGTCATGCCGAGTGAAGCCTGGAGCCAGCTGCGCGAGCAGATCATCGAGAAGGCCGTCGTCCGCGGAAAGGTCATCCTGTCCAGCGGTCGAGAGGCCGACTACTACGTCGATCTGCGGCGCGTCACTCTCGATGCGGTTGCGGCGCCCTTGGTGGGCCGCGTCATGCGCGAGCTGACCGCTGACTGGGCCTATTCGGCGGTGGGCGGTCTGACGCTCGGAGCCGATCCGGTGGCAACAGCGATGCTGCATGATGCCGCGCGCTCAGGCGAGGTGCTCGACGCGTTCGTCGTCCGCAAGAGCGAGAAGCAGCACGGGCTCCAGCGACGCATTGAAGGCCCCGATGTGGCCGGCCGCACGGTATTGGCTGTCGAAGACACGTCGACGACGGGTGGTTCCGTGCTCACGGCAGTGGACGCACTGATCGAAGACGGGGCGACTATCTGCGGTGTCGCAGTGATCGTCGATCGTGGCGCGGGCCCGGCGATCGTCGAGCGTGGAATGGAATACCGGGCCGCCTACTCGCTGTCAGACCTCGGGCTGGCCTAGCAGGATCGAGGCGCGGTGCTCCTCATCGTGGGAGAGCACCTGCAGCATCAGTCCCTCGATGTCGAGTGAGCCGAATGCCTCATGTTCGGCGCAAGCGTCCCAGTCTTCGTCGGCTAACTCGCGAAGGCGGTGCAGGAGAAGCGTGCGGCTGGCCAGCAGTTGCGCTCCGGTCTCGTCAGGAGACATGCCGGCGAATCGCGTAAGTGTCTGCTGCGCCTCGGGTTCCCACCAGGCAAACGTGGGTGGCACCCCTGCCTGCTGGCCGATCACCATCTGATCGATCCGGGGGAGCCACACCTCGGTGTCCACCTGGCTCAGGTGGCCCACGACGGTGGCGGGCGGCCACCCGTCGCTCAGCAGCCTCGGTGTCGTGGATTGGGCGGCGATGATGACGCGGTCCGCCGACATGAGCAGCTCGACCATGAGCACGGATCGCTGGATCGCCATGGCGTCAGGCGGCGGAGCGCTCGCGGCGATGGCGGATGAACTCGATCACGATGGGCAGGACGCTCACCACGACGATGCCGATCAGGATCAGCTCGATGTTCTTCTTCACGAACTCGATGTTGCCGAGCCAGTATCCGGCGAGCGTGACGCCGATGGCCCACAGGAGGCCGCCGATCGCGCTGAAGGTCAGGTAGCGCCCGAAGGGCATCCGGCCGATGCCGGCCGTGGCGGTGATGAACGTCCGCACGATCGGCACGAAGCGAGCCAGGATGATCGCTCGGGCACCGTACTTCTCGAAGAACGCGTGGGTCTTGTCGACGTACTCCTGCCGGAACAGCCGCGAGTTGGGTCGGTTGAACAGCGAGGGCCCGGCCTTGTAACCGATCCAGTAGCCCGTGATGTTGCCGACGAGAGCGGCGACGAAAAGGATGAGACACGCCGCGGCGATGTTCATTCCGATGGTGCCGCTGGCAATGAGCAGGCCCGTGATGAACAGGAGCGAATCGCCCGGCAGGAAGAAGCCGATGAGGAGGCCGCACTCGGCGAAGATGATCGCTACGACCACCCAGAAGCCGACATCCCCCATGCTCTCGAGGGTCCCCTGGATGTCGGGCCCGAGGGCCAGTACGGCGGCGGCTGTCGAGTGCATGGCGGTGAGGCTATCGTCATGACGGTGGAATCGGACGACGCACTGGTGGGTGTGGGGCCGTGGGTGGGCGAATGGCCGAGTGACGACCGGCTCGACCCGGACCTGCTGGAACAGGGTGACCGCCGCAATGTGGTGGACCGTTACCGCTACTGGCGGCTTGAGGCGATCGTCGATGACCTGGATCAGCGCCGACACCCGTTCCACGTGGCGATCGAGAACTTCGGTCACGACTTCAACATCGGTTCCGTCGTGCGCACGGCCAATGCTTTCCTCGCAGAAGAGGTGCACATCGTGGGACGCCGGCGCTGGAACCGGCGCGGGGCGATGGTGACCGACCGCTACCAGCATGTTCGTCATCACGAGGATGCCGCAGGCCTGGCTGCTTGGGCGGCTGAACATGATCTGCCGCTGATCGGCATCGACAACCTCCCGGGCGCGGTACCGCTCGAGACGGCGGACCTTCCGCGGTCCTGCATCCTGATGTTCGGGCAGGAGGGCGATGGCCTGACACCGATGGCCTGGGAGTCCTGCAGTGCCGTGCTGTCCATCGCCCAGTTCGGCTCGACGCGTTCGATCAATGTCGGAGCGGCCGCCGCTATCGCCATGCATGCGTGGGTCCGTCGACACGTCTACGGCCAGGTGACGTGATGTCTTCGGGCCGCGCTCTCGCTCGCAATCCGCACTACCGTCGACTGTTCGCAGCTCGAACCATCAGCAACGTCGGCAACGGGATCTTCCCGATCGCGCTGTCTTTCGGCATCCTCGCGCTGCCGGGCACCACGCCAAGTTCGCTCAGTCTTGTGCTTGCTGCGCAGGCAATCCCGATCGTTCTCCTGCTGCCATTCGGTGGCGTGATTGCAGACCGGGTCGGCAGCGCGAAGATCATCGGCATCACCGACGTGCTGATGAGCCTCGTCGTCGGACTGGTGGGCGTTCTCTTCATGACGGGAACGGTGACGATTCCGATCCTCGTGATCCTCGCTCCCATCACGGGTGCGCTGGTGGCCCTCTGGTACCCGGCTTTCCCCGGCCTCATCCCGGATGTCGTGCAATCCGAGGAGCACCTGCAGTCGGCCAATGCCTATGTCAGCGTTGCGTCGAACGGCGGGCTCATCGTGGGCAACGCGATCGGCGGTCTGCTCGTGGCGTCGTTCGGGGCTGGCATAGCGATCGCCGTTGATGCGGCCTCGTTCCTGCTGGCGGGCATCCTGGTGTTCTCCTTCCGCCAGGTATCCAGCCCGCATCACTCGGGTGAGTCGATGCTGGGCGACCTCGCGCATGGCTGGCGACTGGTGATCTCGATCCGGTGGTTCGTCGTCGTGATCATGGCGTTCAGCATCATCGTCATGGCCCTGCGCGGTGCCGAAGAGGTCATGGGACCGGTTCTGGCGTTGCAGGAGTACGGGGGGGCGTCGGGCTGGGCCATCGTGCTGGCCTGCATGTCCATTGGGCTGCTGCTGGGCGCCTTCGCGGGCACGAAGGTGAACTTCAGCCGCCCGATGTTCTACGGGATGCTCGTCACGCTGACTCTTCCGCTCTGGCTGGTGTCCTTGGCCTACGCGCTGCCGCTTCCGGTCGTCGCCTTCACCGCGTTCCTGTGGGGGGTATCGATTGAGTTGTTCCAGGTGATGTGGTTCACGACCATCCAGACGAACATCCCCCGTGAGTCAATCGCCCGAGTGAGTTCCTACGACGCGATGGGATCGTTGATGTTCGGTCCGATCGGTCTGGCGCTGGCTGGCCCGCTGGTCGTGGCCGTGGGCCTGCAGACCGCATTCCTGGTGGCAGCAGGCATCACGCTGGTGGCGATCGTCGGCTCGCTGTTCTTCCCGTCCATCCGCAACCTGCGCGCTCCGCAGCCTCAGTCGTAGCGGAGGGACCTCCGGCGCTGACACCGCTCGGGACTTCTGGAAGAATGGCAACGCTTACATCCGCCCTAGCTGCAGGAGTCCCCGATGCCCATCGCATCCCCCGAGGTCTACGCCGAGATGCTCGACCGAGCCAAGGCTGGCAAGTTCGCGTACCCCGCGATCAACTGCACCTCGTCCCAGACCATCGTCGCCGCTATTCGGGGCTTCGCCGAGGCCGAGAGCGACGGCATCGTGCAGATCTCCTGGGGCGGCGCGGAGTTCGCGTCCGGCATGACCGTCAAGAGCATGGTGGCCGGTGCCACGGCCCTTGCCGAGTTCGCGCACTCGATCGCTGCTCACTACGACGTGAACATCGCCCTGCACACTGACCACTGCCCGAAGGACAAGCTGCCCGGTTTCATGGAGCCGCTCATCGTCGTGTCGCAGGAGCGGGTGGCCAAGGGTCTCGAGCCGCTCTTCCAGTCGCACATGTGGGACGGATCCGCGGTCCCGCTGAAGGAGAACATGGAGATCTCCCAGCGCATGCTCGAGGAGTGCCGTAAGGCCAACATCATCCTCGAGATCGAGATCGGCGTCGTCGGCGGCGAAGAGGACGGTATCGAGGCTTCGCATGACGCCAAGCTGTTCTCGACGATCGAGGACGGGCTGGCAACGGCCGAGGCGCTCGGGCTGGGCGAGAACGGCCGCTACATGGTGGCCGCGACGTTCGGCAACGTGCACGGTGTCTACAAGCCCGGCAACGTCGTCCTGACCCCCAAGGTCCTCGACGAGATCCAGACCGCCGTCGGCGCGAAGTACGGCAAGGACAAGCCGTTCGATCTCGTCTTCCACGGCGGCTCGGGTTCGCTGCTGTCGGAGATCCGCGAGGCCCTCGACTACGGCGTCGTGAAGATGAACATCGACACCGACACCCAGTACGCGTTCACGCGTCCGGTCGCCGATCACATGTTCCGCAACTACGACGGCGTCCTGAAGGTCGATGGCGAGGTCGGCAACAAGAAGATGTACGACCCGCGCGCCTGGGGTCGCCTCGCGGAGACCGGCATGTCCGCCCGCGTTGTCGTCGGCTGCCAGGACCTGCGGTCCGCCGGGACGCGCATGAAGTAGGCCTCCGTACGCAGGAGGCACGTGTATGTGGGAGAAACGGTCAGGAACGGCGCATCCCGCCGGATTCCTGGCCGTTTCTCCCGTATTGCGGGACAAACGGGCAGGGATGGGGGCGGAGGGGCTGGATTCGCGCATTTCTCCCAGTGTTGACAGGCTGATGCCATGACCATCGGTGAGAACCTCTTCCCCGGACCGCCCGCCACACTGCTGCCGGTCGATTCGGCCGCCGCTGAACTGGCCGCGGGGGTCGACCCCGACCTGGTCGTGCGCTCCTACCCGACGAGCTCCCTGGTCTGGGCCGAGCTGGCCGATCAGGCGTGGGCCGAGGGTGCCATCGTCGAGTCCTACGCCTTCGCGCGCGTGGGTTATCACCGCGGACTGGACGCCCTGCGGCGAAACGGATGGAAGGGCCACGGCCCCGTGCCGTGGAGCCATGAGCCGAATCAGGGCTTCCTGCGCTGCCTGCGGTCGCTCGGTCGTGCCGCGGGTGCCATCGGCGAGGCCGACGAGGTCGATCGCATCGGTGTCTTCATGGACGACTGCGACCCGTCCGTTCCGCGCGACTAGTGCCGCACGCGATTGTCGTCGGCGCAGGCATCAGCGGGGTCGCCTGCGCATCAGCTCTCGCCGTCGCGGGCATCGATGTCACGTTGCGGGAGCGGGGACGCACCGTCGGCGGCCGGATGGCTTCACGAACGATGCGCGATACCGGCACCGCCAATGACGGCCGTGTCGTCGACATCGGAGCCTCGTACTTCACGCTTTCCGATCCCGACTTCACGGCCGCTATCAATGGCTTGATGGCTCAGGGAATCGTGCGTACGTGGACCGATGCGTTCCACGTTGCCGGCCCGCAGGGGATCGAGGGCGTGCGCTCAGGTCCGATGCGGTACGCGGCGGACGGCGGCCTGCGCAGCATCGTGGCATCGCTGCTCCACCCTGCGGTAAACGTGGTCTTCGCATCCGAGGCAGGTGAGGTGGCGGGTGACGCACGCGGCGCCGCCGTGGATGGTGAGCGCGTGGACGCCGTTGCCGTCTGCATGCCACAGCCGCAGTCGGCGCGCCTGCTCGCCGGGGCGCCGGCTGCCGCGATGTGGGAACCGGTGATCGCCGTCACCTGCGCATTCGATCAGCGCACGTGGCCCGTGCTCGACGGCGTCTTCGTCAATGACGATGCCGTCATCACCTGGATCGCTGATGACGGCATGCGTCGTGGCGACGAGGCCCCGGTGCTCGTGGCGCACGTCCACCCGGTGCTGTCGGCACGCCACCTTGACGATCCGGCGG
>CAJAKT010000358.1 GCA_903940375.1 uncultured bacterium
CCTCGCCACCGTGCCCACTGCCAGCGCCGCCTCGAACTCCTTCATCGCCGTCCCTAACGGCATGGTCGGGGTGTCGGAGACCATCACGATCAAGGCGCCCAGCGCTGCCGGCCAGGTCGTCACGATCGGCCTGCAGATCGGTGCAGCCGCCCAGACTCTCCAGACCACCATCGGGTCGAACGGCTTCGGAGCCGTGGTCTGGACGCCCACGGCTGCCGGCGCCTGGACTATCAATGGCCTCGGCACCATCGCCAGTGCTGGCTCAACCGCAGCGACCGTCGTCCCCATGCCCACCTACACGGTGCTGCTGGCTCAGAACAGCCTCCAGTTGAACGTCAACAACAACCTGCTCGTTGGCGTTGTCGCTCCCATCGGCACACTCGCGCCAACCGGGTCCGTCGCACTGACGACCGGCGGCGGCGCTCCCCTGGCGGCTGCGGCCCTGACCGGCTCCTTCGGCAGCAGCACCTCCACCGCCACCGTCCCCTGGACGCCGACGGCGGGTGGTCCCATCGCGATCAAGGCGAGTTACACACCGGCCTCCGGTGGGCAGGGGGCATCGACCAGCCCGATCTCGCAGCCCAACGTGAACTCCGCTGATGCGCCCGTCAGCCTCCGCTGGCCCGCGAATCTCTTCGTCGGGACGCCCACCGTGATGCAGGCCGTTCTCGGAGCGGGCTTCGCTGACGGAACGGTCGCCTTCACCATGGACGGCACGGGCATCAGCGGGTCGATCCCGACGGCCAATGGTGTCGCAACCCTTCAGTGGGCGCCGCCTTCATCCGGCGTGCACACGATCGCGGTGAGCTACACGGCTGCCAAGCCGACGACCGTCGGGCAGCAGCCGGCTAGCGGCACCTCCAGCCAGGTCGTGAGCGTGCTTCCCGCACGTTCAGCGGACAACATCACCGTCAACCCGCCCACCCAACCGGTGTGGTCAATCGCCCAGCCCATCTCCATGCAGGCTGGCTCGAACGTCACGTTGGTCGGCGCGAGCGCGTCGGGCACTCCTGTCCTGTTCAGCGAGCAGGGTCCCTGCGTGATCGCCGGGGCAGTGCTCACCGCGCTGAGTGCTGGCCAGTGCCAGGTCACGGCCATCACGCCCGGCAACGCCACCCTCACACCCGGCAGCGAGACCTACACGATCACCGTCACCAACCCACCGCGGAAGCCACGTCGCTGACGCGCTGACAGCATCGCGTTCAAGGGCCGGGGAGTTACGCTCCCCGGCCCTTGAACTTGCGCAGGGGAGCCGTGACCTTCCACGACCGGGTGTTCATCACGAAGTCGAGTTCCTGGCGCAGTGCCTCAGCCGCGGCCTTGTGCGCGATCACCTCAGCCTGCAGGTCATCAGAACGCAGCACAACGAACGAGCGAAGGCCCAGAAACCCCTCGATCGAGTCGTGCGCATCCACCACCGACACTGACACCTGCGCCGGCTCCCCCGCGCGGCCGTCGCCGAGGCGCAGGGTGATCACCGAGCCCAGGTAGACGTCCTCGCGCACCGGTCCACCCGGGCCGACCGCCTCGATCGTCGCCAGACCGGGCATTGATCGGGTCGACAGGAGCAGGCTCAGCGGGCCATCCTCCGGTCGGATGATCCGAATGTCCGCACGCCGACCCGGCCGCAGTTCGTTCCCCCACACCTGCGGCGAACCGAAGGTGCCGATGACGGCAGCATCGACCACCTCGTAGTCGCGGTCGCCGCGCGGCTGTCGCAGCATCGGCGTCAATCCGTTGTCCTGCAGGTGCGCGAGGTACTGATCGGCGTGCCCGGCGTCTGGAGCAGGCTGGCTGACGGCCAGCATGTACTCGCGCCCGAGTTCGATCTCTGGGATCACCGGTGTCCTCGCTTCCGCAGCAGCCGCAGCCGCCACCTCGTCGCGCATGATGTCGGCCACAGCGGCCCAGGTAATCGGCGGCACGCGATCCGCTCGAATGCGCGCCTCCGCCTCGGTTCGCGCTGGCACGTCGAGGGCTCGCGTCTCGAGCACATGCACGAAGTCATCGAGGTCGTCGGATCGGAAGTATGCCGCGAGGTCACGGCCGGCCTCGGGCAAAGATGAGTTGTACGCAACCACCGGCAAGTGGCCGAATGCCAGGCTCTCGGACACGGGGAGTCCCCAGCCCTCGTAACGCGAGGGGTAGACGGTGAACTCGGCATGGGCGTAGAAGCGCGCAAGTTCCTCATCGGTGACGCTCGTCGACAGCACGCTGAGCTTGCCGCCCAGCCCTCCCGACTCCACGTACTCGCGCAGGAACGTATCGGCATGCCAGCCCAGCCGGCCGACGCAGACGAGATCCGGGACGTTGTCGGGCCCATGGCGGTCGAGCAGCACCTGCCAGGCGCGCAGGGCGAGCAGGTGGTTCTTGCGCGACTCCACCGTCCCGACGAACAACGCGTACTGCCGGGGCCATGGGGAGACCGTCGTGTCGAACTGCTCGGGAGTGATCCCGCACGGAAGTCCGGTCACAGCGCCCGGCACGGAATCCCAGTCCCGCTTCGCGCAGTGACTCTCGTAGTCACGGCGACTCGACTCCGAGATCGCGGGAATGCGCGAGGCGGTCTGGGTGATGAGGTTGAGGTAGCGGTCGAAGAGCTGGTTGACGGCGGCGGTGTGCCCGGTCTCGAGCACCGGTGTCAGGTCGTAGAGCAGGTAGACGCAACGGGCGCCCGATGCCTGCGCGGCCCGCGCAGCCAGCATGAGCGCGTCACTGATCCAAACGGCGCCGAGGAACACCAGCGTGCAGGTGTCGTCAATGTGCACGGGCTCAGCTGCAGCCGCCCGGGCAAGGCAGCCAGTCGCCGCGGTCGATAACTCGCTGCGGCTGATGAGGGCTGCGGCCGAAGCGCCGCGAGTGATCAATGCGGCGGTCTCCGCAGCCGACAGTGCGACGAACTCGCCCCGGCCGCGGTCGAGGACAACGGGGAATGATGCCGCGTCTGCAGCAAGGAGGAGTGGTGCGGTCTCGGCGATCACTCGCTGCACCCCGGACACCGACTCTTGGCGCTGGAGGAACTCCACGAGGTCGGTGACGTCGAGGAGGAGGCCCATGCTCGTAGCGTAGGGGAGGGCCGGCCACCCGTATCCTGCCAACGTGCGGACCGAGCGGCCTCGAGCCAGACTCCTCGACGCCGGGATCGTGCTGGCCATCAGCATCGCGGCGGCCTTCCTCACCGGATCCCGCACCTGGGTCGGCTTCAACTCGCCGGACTCGGAGTTCTACGCATCCCTTGCCCTCTTCGGCGATGACATCG
>CAJAKT010000359.1 GCA_903940375.1 uncultured bacterium
GACCGTCGTGATGTTCAGTTCCTTGTTCTGGCCGGAGCCCTTCAGGTCGCTGGGCACGAAACGCGACATTGTCAGGAGCTGGCCCGGGTCGGTGTAGTTCGGGGCCTTGCCCGTGATGACGACGTCCTGCCACTGCGCTGCCGAACTGGTCGGCAGGGCCGCCGTGCCCGGATCCCACGCGGTCGTGTTCGGGGTCTTCGGGAAGCCGAACTCGGTCAACTGCGCCGAGGTGAGCGTGATTCCGGCGTCTGCGGGCCGCGCTGAGGCTGCGGGAGCCGCAACCAGCGCGAGCGGCGCCGCCAGCAGGGCACTACCGATCATGACCACGGTCAATCGCTGTGCATGTGCCGACATTCCTGTTACTCCCTCTTGTTGGTCGTGCCTAGGCATCCAGGCCCCAGTCTGTCTCATGCGCGACCCGCAACGCCTGCGCAGCGATGGTCAGGGCCGGATTCTGCGCCCCGGACGATGGGAAGAAGGCCGAATCGACGACGAACAGATTGCGCACATCGTGCGAACGGCACCAACCGTCCAGCACGCTCGTAGCAGGGTCCTGGCCAGCCACCGCCGTACCGCACATGTGGCTGTTCATATCGATGCTGAACCGCTGCTCGAAGATCCCGCGGTACCCGGCCTTGCGCAGGACTCGCTTGGCCTGCGCAAGGAGGGCCTCGTGCCGGTCGTAGTTCGTGCGACGCCAGGAGATGTGGATGCGACCCTCCGCATCGACGGTAACGCGGTTGTGGACCGATGGCAGGTCCTCGCTCATGACGAGCAGCTCGAGGCTGCGCTGCGCGGCCCGATCAAGCATCGCCAGCGGCACCCGTGTCGCGTGCGTCTTCATCATCGAGCCCTGCACCTTGCCGATCAGCTGGATGGTGCCGCCCGGATAGCCGTCGCCCAGGTCCTCGTAGTAGTCGTTGACCGCCATCGTCTTCTGGAACACGACGTCATTGCGGCGGCGTGGATCGATCGCGGCGAGGTGCGTGTTGTTATGCACCATGTAGTTGCGGCCGAGAAGGCCGCTGGAGTTCGCGACTCCTGTCGGAAAGCGATCAGATCGGCTGGCCAGCAGGATCGCGGCTGAGTTGGCCGCGCCGGCGGCCAGCACGAACGATCCACCGGACACCTCAAGTGGCTCGCCGTCGACATCGCCGTGCAGCCGGACGACACGGCCGTCGTCACCGACCTCGACCGACCGGATCCGGGCACCCGTCAGAAGCCGAACGCTGCCACCGGCGAGCGCAGGCCCGAGGGCGCACGTCTCCGCATCGGACTTCGCTCCGAGCCGGCAGGGGAAGCCATCGCAGGTCTGGCACCGAACACATGTGCCGCCTGGCCGCACGTCGATTCCCATTGACGTACTGAACGGATGCAGGCCCTGAGCCTCCAGCCGGAGCATCGTCTCTGCCACGTAGGGCTCGTGCGGCATGGGCCCATACGGGTAGGGGCTGCTGCGCCAGGGCTCGGACGGATCCTCGCCCACCGAGCCGTGAACGCGGTACAGCGACTCCGCCTGCCCGTAGTACGGCTCGAGGTCGGCATACGCGAACGGCCACGCGGGCGAGACACCTGAGGGGTACACGCGTTCGGCGAAGTCGCGCTCGCGCAGTCTCGGAAGACTCGCGCCGTACACCTTGGTGTTGCCGCCGACCACGTAGTGCACGCCCGGGTGGAACTCATTGCCGTCATCGTCGAGCCAGGTCTCGGCCGGCTTGTAGCGACGCTCGACGAAGACCGCCTCCGGTGACCAGTTCTGTGCCTCACGCGGCAGCACGTCGCCGCGTTCCAGCACCAGAGTGTCGATACCGCGCTGCGCCAATCCCCAAGCGAGTGTGCCGCCGCCCATGCCACTACCGACGATGACGACCTGTGCGGACTCGATCATCCGCCCAACCTATCCGCTAAGCACTCCAGGCAGCGGCCTCTGCGTGCCTCTCCATCACCTCTGCGACTTCACCCTCCTGCGCGGCGAGCGCAGAAACGATCCGCCCGTCAATGCGCCCGGCAGCGACCAGGCGATCCAACTCGTCGAAGGCCCGTTCGATCGCCCAATTCGGCTTGTAGGGACGGGCGCTCGTGAGCGCATCGAAGATGTCAGCGACGCTGACGATCCGGGCCTCGAGCGGGATCTGCTCTCCCTCCAGCCCATACGGGTAGCCGGACCCGTTCAGGGCCTCATGGTGCAACTCCACGATGTTGCCCATCACGTCCTCGCGGTTGAGCGCCCCCATCCCCAGGTCCCTGGCGATGGTGTCGACCATCGCACGCCCCTTGGTGGTGTGCGTCCGCATGATCTCCCACTCATCCATGTCCAATCGACTTGGCTTGAGCAGGATGCGATCCGGGATACCGATCTTTCCGATGTCATGCAGCGGGGCAAAGAGGAATACCGCCTCGACGAACTCATCGGTGAGGTCCAGCGGCTCGACGAGACCCCGCGCGATGAGCCGCGCATAGCGGGCCATCCTCTCCAGGTGAGCTCCCGTTTCGATGTCGCGAAGCTCGGTGAGGTCCCGCGCCACATGGATCGTGCCGATGATCGACCGGATGGCCACGAATTCACTCGCCACCCCTGCCGTGATGAGCTGCGCGTAAAGAGTCAGCTCGCGCTGCAGATCGGGCGTGAACGTGCCGTACGTACGGGAGTCGAAGAAGATCATGCCCAGGAAGGCACCTCGGTAGCGCATCGGGACGGTGAAGGAGGACAGGTATCCCTCGTCCAGGACATATCGCGAGTGAGCAGTCTCGGTGTTCAGCGCAGCGGGGATGTCTTCGATCACCCTGGTCTCGTTCGCCTCTGCCAGATACGACAGGGATTCGGACTCACTCAACCGGTACTGATATCCACGGATCACGTGGCCGCTTCGCGTGCTGTTGATGAATGTCTTCAGGAGGTCTTCATCAGCGTCGTACAGGGCACACGCGATGCGCTCGACATCCGGCGCGATCACGGAGAGCCGCTCGTGCAGGAAGTTGAGATGGCCGCTGAGGGTTGTTTCCAGCCCTGCACCTTCATCGAGATTGACCATGGCTTCCTCCTCGGACGAAACCCCGCCAGCTCGTCCGCTACCAACGCTACGCCTCTGGGAGGCGGATGCAACGGACGAATGCCGCGCCCCTACTCCGCCGTCACGAAGTCGATGAGCTCCTCGACGCGCCCGAGCAACGACGGCTCAAGATCGGTGTAGTCGCGCACCTGCCCCAGCAGCCGACGCCAGGCCAGCCCGGTGTCGCTACCCCAGCCGAGGGCTTCGCAGATGCCCTCCTTCCATGGCGTGCCGCGCGGAATCACGGGCCAGGCATCGATGCCGATGACCTGCGGGCGAATCGCCTGCCACACGTCGACGTACGGATGCCCGAGGACGATGACGTCGCCCGGCCACTCCTGCGTCACCGCATCAGCGATACGCGTCTCCTTCGATCCTGGGACGAGGTGGTCGACCAGCACGCCGATTCGTCGGCCGTCGCCGGGGCGGTATTCGCGAGCCCGCGTGGGCAGCTCGTCGACGCCGCCGAGTTCCTCGACGACAACGCCCTCAACCCTGAGGTCGGCACCCCAGACGCGTTCGATCAGTTCCGCGTCGTGCCGTCCCTCGACCCAGATGCGCGATGCCCGCGCCGTCCGTGCACGCTGCTGCGGCACCGCAACGGAGCCGGACGCGGTACGAGCCGGAGCCGTCGCCGCGGCGGCGGCGCGGGGTCGGGTCAGCGTGACAAGCTCGCCGTCGATCAGGAAGGACGGGCCCAGCCCGAAAGGCCGCCTCGTCCCGTGTCGGTCCTCGAGCATGACGGCCCAGCCATCGGCCCCCTTCTGCCAGCCGACGACGGCCCCGCACCACCCCGTGCGGGCGCACTCGACGACCAGGCCGTTCACCGCCTCGACGTTCGGCACCTTCGGACCTGTCGCACGCGGATCGTGCGCGAGCACGTCCTTGCCATAGCGGTCCGAGGGCACGTCGCGACGATACGTGCCTGCGACCTCATCCCTGCGCAGACATGCGGCGATACGGTCGGCACGTGGACTGGGC
>CAJAKT010000360.1 GCA_903940375.1 uncultured bacterium
CGCAGGACGGCGGTGGGCCAGACACTCGACTCCGGCCCGATCCGCACATCGCCGATGATCACGGCATCGGGGTGGACGAATGCGGTGGGATCGATGGCTGGGATGCGGTCACCGAGCGCATAGACGGGCATCTGCACACCTCCGAAGCGTGATGGCGCTTCGCTGGCGCGACACGCTGGTGCCTACCCTGCCACGAACGTGCAACGGACATGAGGCACAATCTGCCCGCAGCCATCGGTCGGGAATGAAGACCTCACTCCCGACGTTGACCGCGATCACGGGCGCAATGTCCGCGGTAAGGGATGAAGGGCGATATTTCACATGGCAACCGACTACGACGCACCTCGAAAGACCGATGAGGAGCTCGCGGAGGACAGCCTCGAGGAGCTGAAGGCCCGTCGGGCCGACAAGTCCTCGTCTGCCGTCGACGTAGACGAGGCCGAGCTGGCGGAGAGCCTTGAGCTGCCCGGTGCCGATTTGTCGGATGAGAGCCTCACGGTGCGTGTTCTGCCGCGCCAGTCCGATGAGTTCACCTGCAGCTCATGCTTCCTGGTCCAGCACCGCAGCCAGCTCGATCATGAGGGCAAGAAGGGCCCCATCTGCGTCGAGTGCGCGTAACGCACGTTTCCGGACGGCCGGGACCCGCTTTGCGGGGAGAATTTGCAGGGAGAAACGGCCAGAAACACACCGCAGCCTCGTGTTCCTGGCCGTTTGTCCCGCATTGCGGGAGAAACGGCCAGGATTCAAGGGGGAGACGGGCTTTCTCGCCGTTTCTCCCGGCTTGAGCTACCCGACTACTTGAGCTGCCCGACTAGCTGAGCGGCTTCTCGCCGAACTGGTTGGCGAGCCGGTAGACGGCCACCTCGACGACGGCTGCGGTCACGGCCGTGACCGCCGTCCACATGAGCGCCCGTGCAAAGGTCACCTGCGGATCGCGCGGGACAGGGGCCTCGTGGCCCGTCGCGCGCTTGTAGCCGGAGTTCAGCATCTTCCGGACGATCATGGTTGCGCCGATCGCCGCGATCGGAGCGATCAGATGGGCGATCGGGTTGATCTCGACCTCGACCTCGGGGGTCGTGTCGATCGCGTTGCTCTCCATGGGTCCTCCGTCGTCAGGGTTCAGCGGTTCATCGTTGCAGTGATCGCTGCCGTGAGGCGCGCGGGGTGGCGTGACGTGAACAGCCAGGCCGGATGGGGGTCGTCGGCATCGTCGAGCAGTACGTAGACCCCAGCGGGAGCCGACCAGGGACGCAGGGCTACGAAGAGCCGCGCATCGGCACCCGGCCCACGCAGAGCGCGCATCTCCGCACTCGTCACGACGGCTGCCGAGGAGATGCTGCCCAACGGCAGGCGCGCGTCGTCGACGAGCAGGTACTTGTCGGTCAGCTCGACGCGAGGTGCGGTCAGGATGAGCAGGAAGATCACGAGGACGGCTCCGCCGCCAACGAGCACCCAGCCCACCGTGTCGCCGAACGCCGCGCCGTACGCAATCGCCAGCATCAGCATGAGCGAGAACGCGAGCAGCCACGCCCACCAGCGGGGCGTCAGTCGTTCGCGGTACCTGGTGTCCGTCACGAGCGCAGCCTTGCACGTCACCGCAGGGGACGGCGAGGGGCGGGCCTCCCACGGGTATCGTCACCGGCGTGACCGCTGACTCCGCCTCATCCGGCTCGCACCGGCCTCGAGGAATCCTGCCCACGTCGCCGCCGGCCGACGCAGTGCTGCCGCTGCGATCGCCGAACGCCCCATCGCCTGGCGATCCGATCCCGTCGCATTACCGGTGGTGCTTCGGCTGTGGCTCTGAGCACCCCACCGGCCTGCACATGCGCATCACGGCCGGTGAAGGCCTGACCGTCTCCGGCATCTTCACGCCGACGGAGCACCATCAGGGTGCCCCCGGCCTGGCCCACGGTGGCCTGCTCACGTCGGCGGTCGACGAGATCCTCGGCTCGCTCAACTGGCTGCTCGAGGGCCCGGCCGTCACCGGACGTCTCGAGTGCGACTTCCGGCGGCCCGTACCCGTCGGCTCCGTCCTGCACATCGATGCGGAGATCGTCGGGGTGAAGGGCCGCAAGGTCTTCACGCGCGCCATCGGCAGACTCGACGGACCGGACGGGCCGGTGGCCATCTCGGCCGCAGCACTGTTCATTCAGGTCCCGCTGCAGCACTTCGTCGATCACGGCACGGCCGAGCACGTTCAGCAGGCGATCGCTGACCGTGCCGCGGGCGGTCCGGCCTGGCGTCCGGATGGCGAGCAGCACACCGTGGAGCTGAACCCGTGACCGCGCCGATCGAGGTGCTCGTCACGAGGATCGACTCCGACCTGCCGTTGCCTGCGTATGAGCATCCCGGTGACGCTGGGCTCGACCTGCGCAGCCGCGTCGACGTCGTTCTCGAGCCGGGCATGCGGGCCCTTGTGCCGACCGGTGTCGCCATCGCGCTCCCGCCCGGGCACGTGGCACTGGTGTGCGCGCGTAGCGGTCTGGCCCTGCGCAACGGCATCGGCCTGGTGAACGCGCCTGGGGTGATCGATGCCGGATACCGGGGTGAGATCGGCGTGATCCTGATCAACCACGACCATGCGACGGCAGTCACGATCTCGCGTGGCGATCGCATCGCGCAGTTGCTCATCCAGCAGGTGGGAGTGGCCCGCCTGATCGAGGTGACGGAACTGCCCGGGTCGCACCGCGGAGAGGGTGGGTTTGGCTCCACCGGAGGCCACGCCGGTCGATGACCGGTACGGTAACGACTTGATAACGCCCGACGGGCGTGCGAAGGGTGGCGAAGTGCTGCGTCCGAATGGACCGTGGGACGAGTCCGAGGTCGATGCGGCCACGGATATCGAGCGACTTGAGCTCGGTTCGCTGCGTGTTGCTCCCGCCCCCGGTGTCGATGTGCAGGTGCAGGTCGACGAGGCCACCGGCAATGTGTCGCTGCTGACGTTCGCCCGCGGCGATGGCGCCGTTCAGGTGCAGCCGTACGCGGCACCGCGCAGCGGCGGCCTGTGGGACGACGTGCGCGGGCAGATCAAGTCGTCGATCAACCAGTCCGGCGGACTCGTCGAGGAGGCGGACGGGCCGTTCGGGCCGGAGCTTCGTGCGCAGGTCAAGTCGTCTGACGGTGCAGCCGGCCTGCAGCCCGCTCGGTTCGTCGGCATCGAGGGCCCGCGCTGGTTCCTGCGTGCGGTGTTCCTGGGCGCAGCAGCCAGGCCGGGGGAGACCACGACGGTTCTGGAGGACATGGTCCGTGCGCTTGTTGTCGTGCGCGGCGGGGAGGCCATGCCGGTAGGTGCGCCGATCCCGCTGGTGCTGCCGCAGTCTCCGGACGCTGCCGGGGAGGCGGGCGCGCGCGTGCCGTCGCCCTTCGAGCGCGGACCCGAGATCACCGAGACGCGTTAACCTGAGTTCATGACGCAACGCAGCGCTGTCGCGACTGCCTCGACCGGGCGAGGCGGCTTCTGGAGCCGGTTCAACCGGACGCAGGCCCAGGTCGAGGCCGATGAGCTGCGCGATCAGGTGGCGGGTGCCGATCTCGCCGGGCTCACCACCATCGACTGCTGCACGCCCGGCCAGTCCGTCACGGTGCGTGGCATGGTGCGCAGTGTCACGATGCGTCCTCGTAGCACGGTCCCGGCACTCGAGATCGAGCTGTACGACGGCTCCGGCTCGGTGTCTGTCGTCTGGCTGGGCCGTCGACGGATCCCCGGCATCGACCCCGGGCGCACGATCGTGGTGCATGGGCGGCTCACGTGCAATGAGACCGATCCCACGATCTACAACCCGCGCTACGAGCTGAAGCCCGCGGCGGGATGACGACACCCGAGCCTGAACCGGAGTTCGAAACACCCGCTGAGGTCCGCGCCGAGGCGGTGCTGCTCGAGCGCGCGATCGGCGGCTGGCGAGGCGTGATCGACTCGGGCCTGCCGACAGCAGTCTTCGTCATCTCCTACGTCGTCACGTCGCGCAATCTGCGCACCTCTCTTCTCGCCGCCATCGCGGCAGGCGTGCTGATCGTCATCTGGCGGCTGATCCGGCGCGAGAAGCTCGGGCAGGTGGCTGCCGGATTCGTGGGGCTGGCCTTCTCGGCCTGGTGGGCCTCGCGCAACGACAACGCCTCGGACATCTACCTGCCCGGCATGCTGACCAACCTGGGCTACGGCATGGCCTTCTTCATCTCCATCATCGTGCGCTGGCCTCTGCTGGGCATCGCGATGGGACTGCTGACGGGTGAGGGCACCAGCTGGCGTCAGGACCCCGTCCTGCGGCGAACCTACGCGGCGGCGTCATGGATCTGGGTGGGCCTGTTCTTCGGTCGCCTGATCGTGCAGACGCCCATGTATCTCGCTGGCTGGGTCGAGGTGCAGGGCATCGTCAAGATCGTGATGGGCTACCCGCTGTTCCTCGGCGCGGCCTACTGGACGTACCGCGTGCTGTCACCGGTGCTCGCGCAGAAGAGAGCCGAGCGCGAGCAGGAGAAGCGCGAGCAGGAGAAGCGCGAGCCCGGCGGCGCCGACAATCAGGCGTGACCGAGCAATCGCTGTAGCTCAGGCTCCTGATCGGGTGATGCGACGAAGAGCAGCTCGTCGCCCGTGTCGAGCGGGTCGTCGGCAGAGGGCGCGAAAACGCGCGGGCCCCGAACGATCGCAACGAGTGCCGTGTCTGTTGGCCAGTTCTGGTCTCCGACTCGTTGGCCGACGACGGGGGAGTCCGAAGACAACGTGATCTCGACGAGGTTCGCATCGCCCTGACGGAACGTGAACAGGCGTACGAGATCACCGACGCTGACCGCCTCCTCGACGAGGGCCGAGAGCATGCGCGGCGTCGAGACAGCGACATCGACTCCCCACGACTCGTCGAACATCCACTCGTTCTTCGGGTGATTCACGCGAGCAACCACGCGCGGCACGCCGTACTCGGTCTTGGCGAGGAGAGAGACGACGAGGTTGACCTTGTCGTCACCGGTGGCTGCGACGACGACCTGGCAGTGCGAGAGGTTCGCTTCGTCGAGGGCCGAGATCTCGCAGGCATCGGCGATGAGCACGTCGGCGCCGTCGACGACTCCAGGGCGTGCCACCTCGTCGTCCCGATCGATGAGCAGGACCTGATGGCCGTTGCCGACGAGCTCGCGGGCGATGGCTCGACCGACCTTGCCCGCTCCGGCGATTGCGACGCGCATCAGTGTCCTTCCGCCCCGTGCGCGGAGTCTGTCCCGCGCTCGAAGACCTGCTCGACTCGCTCGCGGGATTCCGCCTCGAAGAGTGCGTGGACGAGATCGCCCTCCTGCAGCACGGTGTCGGCGTCAGGCAGCAGGGCCTGGCCGTAGCGCGTGATGTAGGCGACGCGAGCACCGGATGCCGGTTCAAGGGCACTGGCCCGCTTGCCCAGCCAGGAGGTGCCCAGGTGGACCTCGGCGAGCACGATCGATCCGCTCTGGTCGCGGTACTCGTCCTCGGCACCCAGGGGGAGGATTCGGCGCATGATCTGGCCGGTCGTCCACGAGACCGTTGCGACGGTGGGGATGCCCAGGCGCTGGTAGACCTCGGCGCGGCGGGGGTCGTAGATGCGGGCGACGACCTGCTCGACGCCGTAAGTCTCGCGTGCGACGCGCGCCGCAAGGATGTTGCTGTTGTCGCCACTGCTGACGGCGGCGAAGGCCTGCGCGCGTGCGATGCCTGCGGTCTCAAGGGTCTGCCGGTCGAAGCCGACACCGGTGACCGTCTGGCCGGTGAACTCCGGTCCGAGCTTGCGGAATGCTGCCGGGTCCTGGTCGACGACGGCGACGGAATGCCCCGTCTCGTCGAGACGATGGGCAAGGAGCGCCCCGACGCGACCGCAGCCGAGGATCACTATGTGCACGGTCGAACGCTACACGCCTCGCCAGCGGGATCGTGAACGGCGGCGGGGTAGGCTCATGGATCGTGCCGATGTCCGATCTCCTCAAGCGCGTCTTCGTAGGGCGAGCCCTCCGTAGTGAGCGTCTCGGCGACACGATGCTCCCCAAGCGCATTGCGCTCCCGGTGTTCGCCAGCGATGCGCTCTCGTCCAATGCATACGCGACGCAGGAAATCCTGCTGGTCCTCTCGCTGGGCGGCTTCTCTCTCTACCAGTACGGCCCCTGGGTCGCGGCCATGGTCGTCGTCATCTACGCGACTGTGGTGGCTTCCTATCGGCAGACCGTCCACGCCTATCCCAGCGGTGGCGGCGACTACGAGGTGGTCTCACACAACCTCGGCCCCAACTGGGGCGTGTTCGTGGCAAGTGCACTGATGATCGATTACGTGCTGACGGTCGCCGTGTCGATCTCGTCTGGCGTAGCCAACCTCGGTTCTACGATCCCATTCGTCGCAGAGCACAGCGTGTGGTTCGCCGTGGGTTTCACCGTTCTGATCATGGTTCTGAATCTGCGCGGTGTGAAGGAGTCGGGCGGGTTCTTTGCCATTCCCGTGTACTTCTTCATTCTGTCCATCTTCGTGATGATCGGCTGGGCGATGGTCCAGATGCTGATGGGTCAGACACTCGAAGCAGAAAGTGCGAACTGGGACATCGTCGCCGAGAACACCTTCACCGGCGTGGCCCTCGTGTTCCTCGTTGCGCGCGCGTTCTCCTCAGGCACCACGGCGCTGACGGGCATCGAGGCCGTGGCCAACGGCGTACCGGCCTTCAAGGAGCCCAAGTCCAAGAACGCCGCCACGACGCTGTTCCTCCTGGGTGCCATCTCGATGACG
>CAJAKT010000361.1 GCA_903940375.1 uncultured bacterium
CGGCAACCATCTGCTCGATCGCGGACTGCCGCGCGACGGTCGGGTGCGTGATGCCCTCGGACGCACGGTGCCGGCCTTCGTCGGGGCCCTGGGCGCCCGCGGAAACCCTGCGGTCCGGGCACCTGACTCCGACGACCTGCTGCTCCGCGAGATCGACGATGCCAACGTCGACGTCCTCATCACCACCGGGTCGACGGCGCCCGGCCCCGACAACTACCTGCGAGCGGTCCTGCGCGACCTGGGTGCGCGGTGGCTCGTCGACGGGGTCAGCGTCACTCCGGGGGCGCAGATGCTGCTGGCCCGGCTGCCCGACGGCCGGTTCCTCATCGGCCTGCCCGGCGACCCCACGGCCGCCCTCGCCGGCCTGGTCACGCTCGCGAGCCCGCTCATCCGCGCGCTGCGCGGCGACCCCACCGACAGCAGCCGGCGCTCCGCGGTGCTCATGGACGACACCGTGCCCGCCGACTACGCGGACGACACGGCTCTGGTGCCCGTGCGCCTCGAGGTGTCCTCGGCTGCGACCCAGGCCCGCCCTCTGGTGGCCACGGGGCCCGCTGGGCTCGAGGGCTGGGCCAATGCCGACGCCGTCGCCGTCGTCCCGCCCGGCGCGGGCTTCCGTGGCGACGTCGTCGAACTCCTGGACGTGCTGGGCCGTGAGGGACGCCACGCCACGTACCCCGCTTTCCCTGCCTATTAAGTAGGCAATGCCCCGAATCGTGGCTAGGGTGAGCCGGTGACGTTCGCCGATCTCGACTTCGCCCTCTCCCTGGGCGGATTCATCGCCGGCATCATCGTCGGGCTGACCGGCATGGGCGGCGCCGCCCTCGTCACACCGATGCTGGTCCTGCTCTTCGGCATCAACCCGGCCACCGCGGTCTCCAGCGATGTCGTGGCCGCCGCCTTCATGAAGCCCGTCGGTGCGATGGTCCACATCCGCGCCAAGACGGTGCACTGGGGCCTGGTCGCGTGGCTCTCGGCCGGGTCGATCCCCGGGGTGATCCTCGGCACGATGGTCTTCGCCCGCGTCCTCACGACCGACGAGGCCAGCGCCACCATCCGGACGTGGATCGGCTGGGTGCTGGTTCTCGCCGTCATCGCGATGATCGCCAAGGTCTGGGTCGGGCGCCGCGCCAAGGGACTGCGCGGCCAGGCCGAGCTGCTCGGTCCTGCCATGCCCGTTCGTCCGGTGCCCACCGTGCTCCTCGGCCTGGGCGTCGGCATCCTCGTCGGCATGACGAGCGTCGGATCCGGCTCGCTCATCGTCACGACCCTCCTGCTGCTCTACCCCCTCCTGCGCCCCTCGGTTCTCGTCGGCACCGACCTCACCCAGGCCGTTCCCATGCTGATCGCCGGTGCCATCGCGCATGCGGGCTTCGGTGAGATCAGCATCGCCGTCGTGGTCTCCCTGCTGATCGGACAGATCCCCGGCGTGTGGATCGGCGCACGCATGTCGTCCCGCTACGACGGCCAGGCACTGCGCTGGCTGCTCATGGTCGTCCTCTTCGCGACGGCTCTCAAGCTTCTCGGCGTATCCAGCCTCATTGCTGGCATGATCGCCATCGTGGGCGTCATCACGGTGTCGGTACTGATCGTCCGGGAACGCATGCATGCCAAGACGTAGAAGTACTCCTTCCATCGATTACGACGACCCGAACGCTCCCCCGCCGCTGCGGTTTCCCGAGAAGCGCTTCAGTCCGATCCGCAACATCGGTGTGCGAATTGCCGTCGCCCTAGCCGCTCTGGCAATCACCACCGTCATCGTCTATACCGAGCAGGACTGCTATCAGGATCGTGGCCTGATCGGCGACCTGTCGTGGATCGACTCGTTCTACTACGCCACGGTGTCGCTCTCCACCACCGGCTATGGCGACATCACGCCGATCTGCGAGTCATCACGACTCGTCAACGCCCTCGTCATCACGCCGCTGCGATTCCTGTTCCTCATCGTGCTGGTCGGCACGACGATCGAGGTGCTCACCCGTCGCACTCGCGAGCAGATGCGTTCCAACCGCTGGAGGAATCGCGTGAAGGACCACACCGTCATCATCGGTTACGGAGTCAAGGGACGGGCGGCCGCAAGTTCGCTGCTCGACTCCGGCACGCCAGCCAGCGACATCGTCGTCGTCGCTTCGATCAAGGCTGCCGTCGACGAGGCGACGCGGGACGGCTTCGTCGGTGTTGTCGGTGACGGACGACGCGAGGAGGTCCTTACCGATGCCGGCATCCAGCGCGCAGCACGCATCGTGGTCGCGACGGATGAGGACGACACTTCGATCCTCATCACTCTCACGGCCCGTCGCCTGGCACCGAACGCGACAATCGTCGCTGCGGTCCGCGAATCGCAGAACGCCGACATCCTCCGGCAGTCGGGCGCCAATACCGTGATTCCGACAGCGGAGTCCGCCGGCCGGCTGATGGGACTCTCGCTCGTCTCCAGCGCTGCCGGCGAGATCATGGAGGACCTGCTCGACTCGGGTCGCGGACTGGAGGTCGTCGAGCGTGCCATCACCCCTAGCGAACTGGGCATGTCACCCGAAGACCTTGACGCTCGCGGTCAGATCGTCTTGGCTGTGATCCGCGCGGGTGTCACCCATCGCTTCGACACCGACGCCATCATCCGGCTCGAGTCCGGCGATCGACTGGTCGTGATCAGGCACAACCCCGACGAGAGGTAGGCCATGCACGCGATCACGTACGCCGAACCGGGCGGCCCCGAGGTCCTCCAGTGGACGGCCGTGCCCGACCCGACACCCGGACCGGGCGAGGTCATCATCGACGTCGCCGCGACGGCAGTGAACCGCGCCGACCTGCTGCAGCGTCAGGGCAACTACCCGCCGCCGCCCGGTGCATCGGAGATCCTGGGCCTCGAATGCTCGGGGACGATCAGCTCGGTCGGTGCCGCCATCGGGCTCGACCACATCGGCGAGAAGGTCGTGGCCCTGCTCTCCGGCGGCGGCTACGCCACCAAGGTCGCCGTACCGATCGGTCAGGTCATGACGGTGCCCACCGGGATCGGACTGGTCGAGGCCGCCGCGCTTCCCGAGGTCGCGTGCACGGTGTGGAGCAACCTCGACATGGTCGCCAACCTGAGCGAGGGCGAGTGGCTGCTCGTGCATGGCGGGGGCTCCGGCATCGGGACGATGGCCATCCAGATCGGGCGTGCACTCGGTGCCCGCGTCGCCGTCACCGCAGGGAGCCAGGCCAAACTCGATCAGTGCGCCGCCCTGGGGGCCGAGGTGCTGATCAACTACAACGAGCAGGATTTCGTCGAGGTCATGCTCGCCGAGACGGGTGGCCGCGGTGCCAACGTCATCCTCGACAACATGGGTGCGGCCTACCTCGAGCGCAACGTGACCGCCCTGGCACGCGACGGCCGCCTCGTCATCATCGGCATGCAGGCGGGTGTGCGCGCCGAGCTCGACATCAGCACGCTGCTGCGCAAGAACGCGTCCGTGAACGCGACCTCGCTCCGCGGGCGACCTGAGTCGGAGAAGGCCGCGATCTGCCGGCAGGTGGAGCGCACGGTGTGGCCATGGATCCACTCCGGCGTGATTCGCCCGGTGATCGATCGCATCCTGCCGCTGAAGGACGCCGCCTACGCGCACACCGTCATCGCCGACGGTGGCGCCACCGGCAAGGTCGTGCTCTCAGTGTGATTGCGCGTCGACGCATTCTCTCGACGTGCGCTGTCATCGTCATTGCACTGAGCTCCCTTGCGCTACCGAGTCCCGCCTCCGCCGCAACATCCGTCACCTGTCCGGCTGCACCTGCACCGATCACCGCAGCGCAGCAGGAACGCGTGTGGTCGATCGCTGCCACGCGACTTGCCGCTCTCTCCGGACCGGCCACTCTCCCCTTCGGCGCCACCGGCCGCTCGCCCTATCTGCGCACGAGTGCATACGCATGGACGTCCGGGTTCTATCCGGCGGCCCTGTGGCTGATGTACGAGCACACCGCCGATGCCGCGTGGTTGGAGCGAGCAGTCGAGTACAGCGCACGAGTGCTGCCCGTCGCATCCTGGCGTGGCACCCATGATCTCGGGTTCATGGTGGGTCTGCCCGCGGGGCTGGCCAGCCGCATCGACCCATCACCACAGGGCAGGCCCACGTACCTGTCCGCGCAGCGCACGGCAGCGCGGAGCCTGTCCGCACGGTGGAACGGGAACGTGCGGGCGCTGCGTTCTTCGTACTACGCCGGGAAGTGGGGCGTCATCATCGACTCGGCCATGAACGCCCCGCTGCTCATCGAGGTGGGCCAGCGCGAAGGCGGCCCTGCCGGCACGGCCCTCGTCCGTCGTGGCACGCAGCACATGCTCACCCTTGCTCGTGCATTCGTCCGCGACGACGGGTCCACCCGGCACCGTCTCGCCTTCAACCCGCGGACAGGAGCCGTCACCGGGCCGATCTTCGGGCAGGGCCTGAGCACATCGAGTACCTGGTCGCGCGGCCAGTCCTGGGCGATCAACGGATTCGCACAGGCATTCGCGCTCACCGGCGATCCCCGACTGCTCACTGCCGCTCGGCGCACAGCGGACTACTGGATGTCACGCGTTCCCCCGGGCTGCATCCCCGCGTGGGATCTCGACGTGACGGACGATGCCGCTCCGCGCGACTCCTCCGCTGCAGCGATCACCGCGGATGGCCTGCTCACCCTGGCGAGAACCGAGCCGGATCCGACGCGCGCTGATGCCTACCGCGCCTACGCACTGACCGGGCTCGGCACACTCGCGTCTGATCCGTGGACGGTCGACAGTGGTCGTGGTGTGCTGCAACGTCAGGCCTATAACATCCCTGCCGATGCGCGCGAAGGGACGTACGCGTGGGGTGATACCTACCTGCTCCATGCCTTGACCGCCGCAGCGACAGGCGCGGAATGACTCGTCAGAGCGTCGGCAGTGCCGCGATGCGCTTGAGCAGGTACGGGGAGAACCAGCCGTCGTACTTCGCCTGCAGCACCGGATCACGCCAGTCCGATCCGGTCACGATCTGACGGCAGGTCGGCTGACCGCACATGCACGAGAACTCGTCGTAGTCACTCGCGTCGCACATGGCGTAGTCGAACGTGACCTCCTCGCCAACCGCGATGTCGCGCATGGCCACGAGCATCGCTGACCCCGTCAGCCCCGCATTCGGCTCACAGGAGTGGTTGAGCATGTCCCCGGGCTCGGGCATCTCGTCCGAGACGAGGTACAGGTCATCGTCGACCTGGATCGATCGCGACTGCCGGTCATGGGACATCGTCGACAGGGTGGTGCGGTCCACGATCCAGCCACCGAAAGCAGCGACGGTCTCGCCAGCGGCGATGGGCTCAACGGCGAAGGAACCCCAGCCCTTCTCGCCGGCCGGGCGTGCCTGCGCCTTGGGCGTCAGCCAGTTGTAGTCCACTCGCGCTGGTCCTCTCCACACAACCCCCGGTCACGGTAAAGCGAGCGAGAGTGTGCCATACGAAGGTGAACGCGAACGAATCACGGCAAGCGATTAGGCTCGTGCTGTGATCGATCCCACCATCCTGCGCACTGATCCCGACCGACTCCGCGAATCA
>CAJAKT010000362.1 GCA_903940375.1 uncultured bacterium
CCATCGGACAAATACGTCGTAGGGCTCCTCACCTTCCAGAATCAACTTGAGCTTCTCCTGCAGCTCCTCGGCTGCGGCGAGGCGAGTATCGGCGCCTGCACGACTCGCAGCCACCTCGTGCTTCTGCCGTTCGATCCAAGCGCCTAGAGACGTGAATGTGAGCTTCTCAAGCATTCGATGGTCGAGCCGGTGATAGTTGACCACCGCCGAGAATCCATCCTTACGTCCATCCCAGATATGCCAGAGGAAAGGTCGGTTGTCGAAGAGCTTGACGTGATGCTCGAAGAACTTGTCACGGAGCCAATCCTCCAAACGCCCATTCTTCCCACCCGCGTCCATAACGAGAGAACGCTCAAGGGCGCTCGACCATTCGTCCCCGAAGGCTGCTGCCAGCACTTCTCGCAGTCGCGTCGCCAGGTCGGGCTCGTTGGGCAGCGACTGAAGTGCGGCAATGCCGTCTACGTCAGACAGACGATCAACTCCGTCTGACACTTGATCGGGCCAGCGGAATCCCAACAGGCGAGCCACAGCAACTTGAAGTGGCTGTGTTGATCCCGACACAGTTCCGGCGAAGAGCCACTGGGTCGGCTCCTTGGAGGCCGCGGCGGGTAGCGGCCCCCGTTCCCTTGCCGCTATGGCCCATCGCTTGGCGTCAAAAGTCACTTTCCCGAGAGTGGCATTGGTGACCTTGATCGAATCATCAAGCTCACGGACGTCTTCCGAGAAGCTGGGATCTGAGCAGTAAGCCCAGATTGCACCCAAGTCCTTCTCCTGCTTCGGAATGAGGACGGCGACATTCTGGTCGGTCATAGCTCCTGTCGACAATGTGGCTCGAAGCTCACTCATGAGGTGTATGACAACGCCGCGTCTACCCCAAAGTTGCTGGCTGCGGAGCTCCACGCCCGGCCGTACTTCCGGCTGCGTCATGTCGGCAAATCTGAGCACGTCCGAGCACCCCGAGTAAACACCCGGCACGGAGGGTGCCGACTGTAATCGCGAGATCCCGTCGCTGAGGAGCTCGAACTCCCAGAAGGCCCGTCGGAACCGCGGGTCGTCTCCTGTGGTGTTCCCCTTGATTGGAAGCGCGTACCCCTCCAACAACATGCCGCGCGTCAGGCGCGTGAGGGTGATTCTGGAGTCGGGATTGGCGAGCTGATCTGACTGTAGAGATTCGACTATGAGTCCGACCTGCAGGAACTTGGACTTGGCATCGACACCCAACTCCCGATGAGCAAGCAGTCCTGCGATTCGTTGGCCTGGAATCGCCGGCGATGCACTCAGGATTGTGAGGCAGACTTTCACAACCTCCCCGGTTATCTGACGAAACGAACCGGCCCCGAGCCGCGCGACCGCGTCGACGCGCCGTTCGCTCAGCACGGCCTCACGAAATGCCTTGGATGAGGCAAGCATGAGCCAGTTCTGAGGAGACACAGTCGCCACGGTGCCCCGCTGTCCAACGAACGCCCAGCAGCGTTCGATAAAAGCAGTCGCGAGATCTGCACGCGCGTTCGCATGATACGTGTCGATGAACTCCTGGAGGACTGGGTTCATTGAGCCGCGCTTGAGGTAGGGAGGGTTGGTCGCAACTAGTGTGTACATTCCCGCTAACAGACCCGCTGAATGCACCACGTCGTCCGTGGCACTGGCAAGCACCAGCAACTCCTGCTTCTCATCGCGAAACGCACCTGCTATTGCCGACCGGACGGAGTCCAATCCAGCCCCAACGCTCAAGTCTCGCCCAAAGAGCGCACCGACTGCTGGTATGGCACGAGGCTGAATCAATGAGCCCAGGGTGTCGGCGTTGCGGAACTGTGAATGGAGAAGGGCCAGAACTTTTCGGAGCTCGTCATCGTCGCCAGCTCGAGCCTCCCATTCAGAACGAATCGCTCGCACGGACACACCTGAACAAGCAATTTTCGGGATCGGGAGCGGGCGGAACCCTCCCTGCTTCCACGCTTCAAGCGCCACGTTGAATGTCGCGATCTGAGCACAACGTGGATCAAGCTCGAGCCCATGCAGGTTGTCCCGCAACACGGCATCCTGCGCATCGGCAGGGGCCAGGCCCTCTTCCTCGACTCGCATCTGCCAGAGCATCCCGAACATGCCGGCGAGGAAGTGGCCCGAGCCGCAGCACGGATCCATCACTGTCACCGCGGCGGCCGTAGCCGGCCATTCCTCGAATGATCCGGCAGCAGGTGTTCCGTCCTCGAGGCGGCGAAGATACGCCCAATCTTGAATCAATGGCGACTCCGGGTGACGAGATGCCCACCACGCACCGAGCGAGTTCTCAAGCAGGAATCGCACCATGTAGTTTTCGGTGAACAACTGCGTCACCGATGCGAGATCGGAGCCACCGATCTTGACTTCGGACTCATTCACGCGTTTCTTCTCGGCTGTCTGCCAGAACTGATACACCCATCCGAGAGCATCCTCCGCGACAAACACCTCAGACGGAATGCTGAGCAGAATCCTTTCGACTTCAAGTCGATGTTCTGCTGCAAACTTGACGCGAACGGACGGGTCGTTCAGTCGGAAGACTCCGGGCAGGACCTCTGACGCAAATCGCGCTGCCACCGACCAACCGTCTGGTTCAGACAGGTCCTCGGCGAGATCGGAGCAGTCCTCGAGTGTGAGGGGTGTGTCTCGGAAATCTGGATGGCGCAAGAGGCCATTGATTTCGAGGAAACGTGCGAACAACAGTCTGTGCCACTGCTCATATGCGACGTCACGCCTCAGATTCGTGAGATCCGCATCTTTGGCGGTTGTGTTGTCGCCAAGCTGTCGAGCCTTGTCCCGTAGGGTGAGGCGGAGAGCGTTCTCATCGTCTCCCAGGTACGACGGGCGGCTCGGCTCGGACACCGCAAGGGCTCGTAGGGCATCGGCGGCTGCGAGTTCCGCCGCCGTTCGGGCGCGCTGAACGGCACCGTCGAGGTGACGGCGTTGCTCCGCGTTGAGGACCTCCCCCATTAGCCCTTCACCACCACCGTGTCGTGTTCGGCCAATGCTTTGCTAAGGCGTGTCCGAAGCTGCGCGAGATAGGCCTCGATATCGTCGACGCTGTTTAGGGATGCCGTGGGGACTGTGACCGTTACGGCCTTCGGGGCCGTGATACGCACAGCTGCCTCCAGCGCCTTAGCGGCACGAGCGGGCACTGCGTCGAGCTCAGCACCCCACGATGCAAGGGGCCTTTGCCGGACCGACGCCAGCACTGCGTCGGCATCCCCCAGTTCAGGCTTCGCCTCCTGCGCCAGGCAATTTTCGTGCAGGAGTTGCTGTTGCTGCTCGGCCGTGAGCGCCATCCATGCCGGCTGAGCCTGCAATGCTTCGATCGCGGCTTGTCGCGCCTGCTCTACGGCCGCGAATGCCTCACTCACGGCTTGACGAACGGCACTTGCGAGGTCAGTTGCGATCGGCGTGATCTGGTCTGAATCCGAGAGCAACTCTCGCGTCTGCTCAAAGGCTTCCAGACGTAGGCGAGATTCAGCCGCACCCTCCAGATTGGTGGCGGCTTGGGCAAGCGAGCGAGCGGTCGCCAAAGCATCGAGCCTCGGAGCCCGCCGCTTCTCGAGCGCTTCGAGGCGATCAGCGAAGTCGCTCAACTCCTCCTTCACGGACAACAGCGCGTGAACTCTGTCGTTACCAGACGCGCTTCTCACCAGCTCGATGCCGACCGGAATGGCGATGTTGGGCAGTGGCGCAGGGCCGCCGATCTCGTCGGCTTTGGCGACAAGCCCGTTGACGGCCTGTTCCGATCCTGTCACCAAGGCTTCGTTGTCGACCGTCACCCCGAGCTTGCCCAGAAGGCTCCTTGCAGCGATCTTCTCGGAAGCCTTCAGCACTGTGGACTCGCGCTTCAGGTGTA
>CAJAKT010000363.1 GCA_903940375.1 uncultured bacterium
CGTCGTCAGGACCGTTCTCAGCCATGTCGTACTTCCTCTCGGTAGCTGCTACCCACTCGTGGGGGGTTCGCTCGTGACTTCGTCACCCTATTCAAGAACCTCAGACCATCACTGCACCTGACGTTCCGTCAACTGGCTGAACAAACCGCCCAATTCGACCGGCTCGTCAGTTGTGCTCACCTTGTGCCAACCAACCGCTCACACCTGCGTCCTCCACCACGGGGACGGACGTCTCGCCACCCTCGTCCACGCCACCACCCTGAGCTGCAGCGATCTCCTCGTCATTCAGTGCGTCGTCAGGACCGTTCTCAGCCATGTCGTGCTCCCTCTCAGTCGTGGCACATCAGGACTGTCCGACGCGCCCTGACGTACCGATCTCGCTCATCCACATACCTCGACCCGTCAGAGCACCTGACGTTTCGACAACTGCGCGAACAAACCACCCAATTCGACAAGCTCGTCATACGTGCCGGACTCCGCGATGCCGCCTTCGTCGAGAACGATGATGCGATCGGCGCCGGTGATGGTCGACAGTCGGTGCGCCACCACGATCCGTGTCGCCCCCAGGTTCCTCAGGCTGTCCGCCACCGTTGCCTGCGTGCGGTTGTCCAACGTCGACGTGGCCTCGTCGAGCACCACGATCCTCGGCCGACGCACCAGGGCGCGCGCGAGCATGATGCGCTGCTTCTGACCGCCGGAGAAGGTGCTGGCCCCATCGCTCACCAGGGTGCGCATCTTCATCGGCATCGCCTCGATGTCGGCGGCGATGCCCGCGAGGCGGGCAGCCTCCCACGCGTCCTCCTCCGTGCGCGTTGACGCGCCGACGATGTTCTCCAGCAGCGTGCCTGACGCCAGTTGCGCCGATTGGACGACCACGCCGATCTGGCGACGGACCGCGTCTGCATCGAGCCGATCCAACGGTCGCCCGTCGTAGAGCACCCCACCGCCGGTCGGTTTCTCCAGCCCGATGAGCAGCCGGACGAGCGTTGACTTCCCGGAGCCGCTGGGGCCCACCACCGCGACGAACTCGCCGGGAGCGACGCGTAGCGAGACGTCCCGCAGGACGTCCGGTTCGCCAGGCCCATAGGAGAACGAGACCGACGCCAGTTCCACTTCGCCAGCAAGCTCTCCGGGGTCGATCGCATCGACGGTGACGTCGGTGGGCTCTGTGAGGATCGGTTGCACTGCCTTGATGAGCGGCAGCAGGCCGAGCAGCAGCGCAATGGGGCCCAGCATGCTGGCGAGTGCACCTGAGGTCTGCCCCGCTGCTGCGACGAACGAGGTGAACTGACCGAGGTCCAACGGCGTCGCGCCCGAGGCATTGCCGATCACCACGACGAACGTCACCAGCGTCGGGGCCAACACCGCCACGATGCCCAGGCGCTGGCCGCCCAGCGCGGCCTGGCTCGCAGCCACCTGACGCGACGCGTACACCAGCACCCAGCGGGTGTGCATGCGCCGCTCGGCACCGGCAACCCGAAGTTTCGCGATGCCGGTGAACAGCGACAGCGTCATCCCAGACAGCGTGAGCGAGGACCTGACGAACGATGATCGTGCGCGCACAAGGGCCCACACCATGAGCGCAGCGAATCCGGAGATGATCAGCAGCAGGAACAGCACGAGCCCTGCCAGCGGCGGCGAGACGACGAACATGACGAAGAGACCCGACACCGCGAGCAGCAGGGTTGATCCGATCACCACGATGGAGGACGCCAGTTGCGCCGTGACCTCGTCGAATCCCTGCAGGCGTTGAAGCAGGTCGCCCGCGCTGTACCGGCGGAAGAACGACAACGGCAGGTCGACCAGCCGCAGCAGGACGATGGCCGTCGCCCGCACATCCAGTCGCGTCGTCAGCCGCTGCACGAGGAAGGACTGCACCATCGCGATGCCGAACGTCGCCACTGAGACCAGGATGAGAATGGTCCCGATCCAGATGATGCGCGACGTTTCGTTGAGGGGAACGAGCTGGCCGACGACCACGCCCGACAACCACGGCACCGCAATGCCCATGACGGCAAGGGCCACGGCGGCAACACCGGCGCACATGAGCTCGAAGCGGCTGCCCGCGCCAAGTGACCGGGCCAGTACCTGCCTGATCGACGTGGAGCCGGCCGGCAGTTCCGGCGTGACGGTCCACGCCGCACTGCCCAGCTCCGACGCGACCTGCTTGGTGACGCGCACCCTGCGGCCCGCAATGACGAGGTCATAGCCACGCGACCCAGGAATGGCGGCGGCGTACGAGCCGTCGGGCCGAGTCACGAGGTACGGCCCGGAGTCTCCCCGCCACCAGGTGCCGTTGAGAACGACGGGACGCACGGGAAGGCGCAGCTGACGGGCCATCCCGGTCGGATCGGTGAGGGTCGAGCGCCGGGCCTGCGCTAGGCGACCTGGCGCGATGGAGGTCCCGACCGCGGCACCGCACTCGACGAGGGAGTCGATGAGGCTCGAGCCCGTCAACTCGTGCGTCGTGGCGGCGCGTGCGTCGAGGACCCCCATGAGCGCCTGACTGGCCACCCTTGCGAGCGCGTCATCGTCCATGGGCTGCGACGGATGCTGGATAACGGTTTCGGTCATGACGTCACCAGTCGGGCGTAGGCACCGTTCACGGCCATGAGCTCGTCGTGCGTGCCGCGCTCGAGCACCGTGCCCGCCTCGATGAGGATGATCTCGTCGCAGTCTCGGACTGTCGACAGCCGATGGGCGATGATCAGCAGCCCCGCTCCCGTGGCCATCAGCGACGTCATCACGTCCTGTTCCACGATGGGGTCCAGGGCGCTCGTGGCCTCGTCGAGGACGATCAAGCGTGGCCGGCGCGCCATTGCCCGGGCGATCTCGACGCGCTGGCACTGGCCTCCGGAGAAGTTGCGGCCGTTGTCTGCGACGTGGGATTCGTATCCACCTGGTCGTGCGGCGATCTCGTCGTGGATGGCGGCCGCGCGCGCCGCGGCCACGACGTCCTCGTCGGGCATGGTGTCGTCGAACAGGGTGATGTTCTGCCGCACCGTCCCCTCGAACAGGACGATGTCCTGGTCGACGTAGGCCAGTTCAGCGATGCGCTGCTGCCGTGCACTCGCGAGCGGGACACCATCGAGAGTGACCGAGCCGGTCCACGGATCGAGCAGCCCGACAGCCAGGCGTCCGACCGTGGACTTGCCGCTGCCGCTGCTGCCAACCAGCGCGACCCGACGACCAGGCTCGATCCGCAGCGAGAACCCGTTGAGCAATGGCCCGGCAGTGCGGCTGTATCCGAAGGTCACGTCCGCGAGATCGAGAACGGCGGGCTGGTCATTCCGCGCGACGACAGGGCTGGCCCAGTCCGCGCAGGACGGGTCGATGGGCTGCTCGAGCAGGTCGTCCAGGCGATCCAGTGCAGCGCGCACCTGCTGAAGGGTGAGGCCGAGCGCCGTCCACGTCGCCAGCGGTCCGAGGAACAGCGGCAGCAGGGCGAGCATCGCGACGTATCCGCCAGCGGACAACGTGCCAGCGGCCACCAGAAGGCCGCCGCCGGCCACAACCACCGCACTGGCGAAGCCGGAGACCAGCGATGGCGTGGCCGAGAGAAGGGTGGACGGGATCTGCACGCGCGTGCGCGAGTTGCTGAGTCGGGCGTGATGGCCGGTGGCGGCAACGAAGAACTCGTCGCCCGTGCCCGACGACTTCACCGTCTCCATGGTGCGCAGGCCGTAGGCCACGGAGCCCGCGTAGGTGCCCTGCTCCCGCGCCAGTCGGGCGGACGCCTCTCGACGCCAGTGTCCGGAGGTGCGAATGGTCACGATGACGGCGACGCCAGCCACCACGGCCACGATCGCCAACTGCCACGAGTACAGGAACAGCAGCGCGCCGACGGCGAGGGCGGTGACCAGTCCGAGCAGGGCAGGGATGATCTGTGTCGATGCGACCTGGGAGACCGTGTCGACCAGTTGCACGCGATAGGCAACGTCGCCCGCATAGCGCTGCGCATAGAACGAGACGGGCAGTCGCAGCGCGTGCGCCATGAACTCGACCGCTTGCCGTTGGGACAGTTCCAGGCCCAGCCGCCGGGCCACGGATCCCTGCCACCACGACAGCCACAAGGAGAGCACGGTGGCCAGGAGCAGTGTCGCGATGGTCACCGGGATCCACTCGGTAAGGCCGTCCATCACCACGCGATCGACGTAGCCCTGCAGGGCCATCGGCGCGAGCGTGACGGGAATCGCCAGTGCCAGCCCGGCGATGACGAGGTACGCGAGTGCGGGTCGCTCTCCGCCCATCCGGCTGGCGACACCGCGCCAAGCGCTGGGCGCGCGACCCTGCTTGACGAATCCGGGCTCCGGTGAGCACTCCAGGACCAGGCCGGTGAAGTCGCGGTCGGCTTCGTCCCACGTGACGGAGCGGCGGCCAGTGGCGGGATCGTTGATGCGCAGGCCGTTGCGGCTCACCCCTTCGATCACCACGAAGTGGTTGAAGCGCCAGAACGCAATAACGGGCAGATCGATGTCCGCGAGCTGCGACAGGCGACGTCGATAGCCCTGCACCGCCAGGCCCTGCTGACGTCCGGCGATCGCCATGCTGCGCGCGTTGGCGCCATCGCGGGAGACCCCGCACGACTCGCGCAACTCGTCGAGCGGCACCCACCGGCCGAAGTGCGCCAGCACCATGGCCAACGATGCTGCGCCGCACTCGGTGTTCTCCATCTGCAGCACTGTCGGGACCGACACGTGCCGGCGACGAACCTTTGCAGTCCACGTCGTCGACGGGGCGTCGTCCGGTTGTGCTTGCGATGCCTCAGGGGGCGCAGTCTGCTCGGTCACGAGTCGTCACTGGCCCGTAAAGAAGGCGCGGTAGGGAGCCACCTGGGACACGACCACCTTCCCGCCGGTGGGGATGCCTGACACCGGCGGATCGCTCGGACCTGGCGGCTGCGACCAGACGTAGCCCGATGGCGCTTCCGGGTCGACGTCGAGGGAGACGAGAACCTCGAGGACGGGGCCGCTTTCCGCGAGGCTCGCTGCAAGCGGCTCGTTGGCAAGCACGTATTGGATACGGGAGAGCGGAACAGGAAGCGGACTGATGGTCATGACGTGCCCGAGCAGGTAGCCGTCGTCCGTCGCGTTGACCGAGTTCGGTGACAACCGCACCTCCATCTCGGGCCTGATCTGCCCACCGGCGATGTCCGGGACATACAGGTAGGCGACCTGATGGTCCGAATCCGGTGCGATGGTGGCCAGGTAGTCGTCCGGCGACACTGTCGCGCCCACGCCCTCACCGACGCCGACCACCGTGCCCACCACGGGTGACTTCACCGTGACATGCAGTTTCTCGGGGCCTGATTCGATCGTGGTGATCACATCGCCCTTGGCCACGCGCGTGCCGATCGGCAGTTGCGCGCCGATGACGGTGCCGTCGATCCCAGCGGTGATGGGGACGTTCGTGGGCGCGTTGACGATGGTGCCGGAACCGATGACCGTGACGGCCACCGTCCCGGCCGTCATCCAGAGCGCCCCGATGAGCATGACCATCACGGCGAGGCCGACCGCCAGCCACGCGCGCAGGGGCACGACTCGAACGCGCTCGTCCAGGGCATCGTTGCTGGACTGCGCGGCTATCGCCCGGTCGCGGAACACGCTGGCCACGGCACCTCCCCTGGGATTATCGGAGCCGAGCCTCGCACATGCCCCACCCTCTGGCCGGCTCGACATTCAGGTGAGCACCGCGATCGAGTCGGCTGAAGTCAGAGTCAGGCGCGCATCCTTCGGCGGGCTGGGCCGGATGCCGTCCGCGGACCCAACCTCGCGGTAGCAGCGGGGAACAACCCATCTGTCCCGATATGAACCCGGTTGCTGGCGTCACGACCGGCTCGCGGCTGACAGCTGCTGCCCGGTGCCGCCGATCCTGCGTCGATGGAAGCCAACGAACTCATGCTCCGCTACTGAGGCACCTGTCTTCTTCCCGAACGTGCCCACCATCATCACGCTCCGGCCGTCATACCTCCCGGAACCAAGCGCCTAAGCCATCCCGGGCCCTCCTCTTCCCCCTCGGAGGATGCCGCTAGACTCCACCTGCTCGGTTTGACCCGAGTGCAGCACACCGCCTCACGCAGAGGCACGGCCAGGTAGCTCAGTTGGTACGAGCGTCCGACTGAAAATCGGAAGGTCGGCGGTTCGACCCCGCCCCTGGCC